>CAYGUQ010000236.1:0-5159 GCA_964352995.1 uncultured Rhodobacterales bacterium | reverse complement strand
GTGGACGAGTTGCCGGGCGTGGCGCGCGTCGCCCGCCGCGATGGCGGCGCGGATGTCGTCGCGGATCATGCCCAGCACGACCGCCTCGCCCTTCCGGCGGTGCAGCAGATAGGCGCCGAGCGCCGCGGCCGAGACCTCGGGCAGGTGCTCGTGCTCGGCGATGGCCGCGATTTCCGCGGGCGTGAGGTCGCACAGCGCGACGCAGTCTTCGAGCGAGATCATGGCAGCGACCTCCATCGCCGATCCGGCGTCCTGCGAAGATGCGCCCGCCGCGCCGCCGGCGCCTTGATCGATCTCAAGGACCGGACGTCGGCCGGGTCGCCTTGGGCCGGGGCGCCTTGGGCCGGGGCGCCTTGGGCCGGGGCGCCTTGGGCCGAGGCGCCGCGAGGAAGCGCCGGACCGCGGCGGCGATGACGGCCTCCTCGTCGGCCGGGATCGCGAGCACGGCCGCCGCGGCGCCTTCGGGCGAGATCAGCGGCCCGCCGGCGGCGTTGCGGCCTTCGTCGATCCCGACGCCGAGCCATGCGCACCGCGCGGAGATCGCGCCGCGGATCTCCGGCGAGCGCTCGCCGATCCCGCCCGTGAAGGCCAGCGCGTCGAGGCCGCCGAGCGCCGCGGCGAGCGAGCCGATCTCCCGCGCCGCGCGATAGACGAAGAGGTCCACCGCCTCGCGCGCCTCGGGCGCCCCGCTCGCCAGCAGGTCGCGCATGTCGCCGCTGAGGCCCGAGACGCCGAGCAGGCCGGATTCCCGCGCCAGCAGGCGTTCAAGCGCCTCGACCCCCATGCCGCCGCGCAGCAGGTGCAGGACGACGCCGGGGTCCAGCGCGCCGCAGCGGGTTCCCATCATCAGCCCGTCGAGCGCGGTGAAGCCCATCGTGGTCGCCACGCTGCGCCCGTCGCGCATGGCGCAGAGGCTCGCGCCGTGGCCGAGATGGGCGACGACGACGCGCCCTCGCGCCGCGGCGCCCAGAAGGCCGGGCAGCGCGCCAGCGACATGCTCGTAGGACAGGCCGTGGAAGCCGTAGCGCAGCACGCCGGCGTCGGTCAGCCGCCGCGGCAGGGCGTAGATCTGCGCCAGCCGGGGCTGGGCGCGGTGGAACGCGGTGTCGAAGCAGGCGATCTGCGGCGCGCCGGGCATGGCGCGCCGCAGCGCCTCGATCCCGGCGATGTTGTGCGGCTGGTGGTCGGGGGCCAGCGGCGCCAGCGCGCGCAGCGCCGCCATGGTCGCGTCGGTCGCCTCGGCCGGGGCCGTAAAGTCCCGTCCGCCATGGACGACGCGATGGCCCCCGGCGACCGGGGAACGGCCCGGAAAGAGCTCGGGCATGCGGCCGACGATCCAGTCGATCAGGCTGGCGTGGTCGGCCCCGACCGTCGCGGGGACCGGCTCGCTGGCGGCGCCGTCGAGCCGCAGCGCCGGCGCCGCGCCCACGCGGTCGACGGCGCCGCCGCCGATCCGCCCGCCTTCACGCGCCGCCTCGAACACCGCGAACTTGATCGACGACGAGCCGACGTTGAGGACGACGACGGCGTCGCTCATCGCGCCGCGCCCGTCCGCCAGTGGGCGTAGAGCTGCGCGAGCGCGGCGGAGGCGAGGCGCGACATGGCGCCGTCCGCCCTGCTCGTCAGCATGATCGGCACGCGCGCCCCCAGCACGACGCCCGCCGACTCCGCGCCGGCGAGATAGGTGAGCTGCTTGGCGATCATGTTGCCGGCCTCGAGATCGGGCGCGACGAGGATGTCGGCGTCGCCCGCCACCTGCGAGACGATGCCCTTCGCCGCCGCCGCGGCCTTCGACACGGCGTTGTCGAAGGCCAGCGGCCCGTCGAGCAGTCCGCCGGTGATCTGCCCGCGCTCGGCCATCTTGCACAGCGCCGCGGCGTCGAGCGTGGAGGGGATCTTCACGTCGACCGACTCGACCGCCGAGAGGATCGCCGCCTTCGGCGTCTCCACCCCCAGCGCGCGGGCGAGGTCGATCGCGTTCTGCACGATGTCGCGTTTGGCCTCGACGTCCGGCGCGATGTTGATCGCCGCGTCGGTGATGAGCAGGGGCTTGGGGTAGGTCGGCACGTCGAGCACGAAGACGTGGCTCATCCGTCGTTCGGTGCGCAGCCCGGCCTCGCGCCGCAAGACGGCCGACATCACCTCGTCGGTGTGCAGCGCGCCCTTCATCAGCGCCGCCGCGCGGCCCTCCCGCGTCAGCGCCGCGGCGATCTCCGCCGCCGCGTGGCTGTGGGGCGCGTCGACGATCTCCACGCCGTCGAGCGAGACCCCGGCGGCCTCGGCGGCCGCCCCGATCTTCGCCAGCGGGCCGACGAGAACGGGCGTGATCACGCCGAGCCGCATCGCCTCCATCGCGCCGGAGATCGACGCCGCGTCGCAGGGGTGTATCACCGCCGTCCTCACCGGCGGCAGGTCGCGCGTGGCGGCGAGCAGGCGGCGGTGCTGGGCGCCATGCTCGTGCAGGTGCACCTCCGGCAGCATCGCGCGCGGGCGCCTGACCTTCTGCGAGGGCGCGACGACTTCCGCCTCGCCGCTGATGACCGTCTCGCCGCGGTCGTTGACGCAGAGGCAGCGGAGCGTCAGCCGGCGGCCCTCAGGCTCGCGGCGCACGACCTCGACCGTCGCGGTCACGACGTCGCCGGGCGCGACCGGCCTTTCGAAGCGCAGGGTCTGCGAGACGTAGACCGCGCCCGGCCCCGGCAGCTTGGTGCCGAGCACCGCCGAGATCAGCGACGCGCCCCACATGCCGTGGGCGACGACATGGTGAAAGCGGCTCGTCGCGGCGAACTCCGCGTCGACATGGGTGGGGTTCACGTCGCCGGAGGCGACCGCGAAGAGCTCGATGTCGCTCAGCTTCAGCGGGCGCGTGAGCGTCGCGCGGTCGCCGACGGCGATCTCGTCGAAGGTCCGGTTCTCGATGAACGCCATCGCGGCGTCAGGCGCTGACATGGGAGCCTCCGTCGAAGGGCGCGCGGCGGGGCGGCGCGATCCGGTCGGACGACCGGGACGATAGCCGCTCACGCCGCCCTGACATAGGCGCCGGGAGCGTCGGGAAGGGTCGCGGGGTCGGCCCCGCCTGCCATCGGCGGCGGCGCGACGCCCTCGCCCGAGCGCGCGGCGAGCCATGCGGCCCAGGACGGCCACCACGAGCCGTCCTGCGGGTCGGTCTGCGCCAGCCACTCCTCCGGCGACCGGTAGGGCGCCGAGGCGGGTTTGGCGCATATCCGGAAATGGCGGCGCGGATGGCCCGGCTCGGAGATCACGCCGGCGTTGTGGCCGCCGCTGGTCAGCACGAAGGTCACGTCCGTCTCGGTCTGCAGGTGGACCTTGTAGGCCGAGCGCCACGGCGCGACGTGGTCGGTCTCGGTGCCGACGGCGAAGATCGGCGCGCGGATGTCGCTGAGCGCGACCGGCCGGCCCTCCACGACGAACCGGCCGGCGGAAAGCGCGTTCTCCAGGAACAGCCTGCGCAGGTACTCGGAGTGCATCCGGTAGGGCATCCGCGTCGCGTCGGCGTTCCACGCCATCATGTCGTTGACCGCCTCGCGCTCGCCCATCAGGTAGACGCGCTGCATCCGCGACCAGATCAGGTCGTTGGAGCGCAGGAGCTGGAAGGCCCCGGCCATCTGCCGCGCGTCGAGGAAGCCCTGCTCCCACATCATGTCCTCAAGAAAGCTCACCTCGCTCTCGCTGATGAACAGCATCAGCTCGCCGGCTTCCGAGAAGTCGCTCTGCGCGGCGAAGAGGGTGATCGACGCGAGCCGCTCGTCGCCGTCGCGGGCCATCGCCGCGGCGGCGATGGAGAGCAGCGTGCCCCCGAGGCAGTAGCCGGCGGCGTGCACGGGGGCGTCGCCGCAGATCGCGCCGATCTCGTCGAGCGCGGCCATGACGCCGAGCCGGCGGTAGTCCTCCATCCCGAGGTCGCGGTCCTCCGGGCCAGGATTGCGCCACGAGACGATGAAGACGGTGAAGCCCTGCGCGACCAGCCAGCGCACCAGCGAGTTCTCCGGCCGCAGGTCGAGGATGTAATACTTCATGATCCAGGCCGGCATGATCAGCACCGGCTCGGGCCGCACCGTCCCGGTGGTCGGCGCATACTGGATCAGCTCGATCAGGCGGTTGCGGTAGACGACCTTGCCGGGCGTGACCGCCAGCGTCTCGCCGACGACGAAGCGGCTGTCGAGCGCCGGCGGCTTGCCGCCCGCGGCGCGCTCGAGGTCCTCCCACAGGTTGCGCGCGCCGCGGACGAGGTTCATGCCGAACTCCTCGCGCGTGCGCCGCAGCACCTCCGGGTTGGTCAGC
Source organism: uncultured Rhodobacterales bacterium (assembly GCA_964352995.1). Lineage (GTDB taxonomy): Bacteria > Pseudomonadota > Alphaproteobacteria > Rhodobacterales > Rhodobacteraceae > Rubrimonas. The sequence goes on along the minus strand of CAYGUQ010000236.1, from coordinate 857 downwards.
GGGAAGTTCGAGGGCGAGGCCATGTCGAGCAGCTGGCGCGTCGTGAACGCCATGGCGTTCTCATGGGCCTTCGTGACGCCCCGCACCCCGGTCGTCGCGTTGTGCCACCACTGCTGCGTCAGCAGGAAGCCCTGGTGCATGAGGTTGAAGGGATACTGCGCCCAGGCGGGGTCGCTGAAGCGGCGATCCTGCGCCAGCGGCTCGATGCAGGCGGGCGCCGCGCCGCCGGCCAGCGCGCAGCTCCCGGCGTAGCGCAGGAAGCGCGACTGCTTGCGGAGCGCCTTCTGCGCCAGCTCCGCCTGCTTGCCCGGCGAGGCCGCGAGATGCGACGCCCAGTCCGCCCACATCGCCGACAGGGCGGCCGGCGAGAGGCCGCCCGTCGCCCGCGCGATCATCGCCCGCGCGGCGTGGTCCGCCACCTCGGCGAAGGCGCTGACGGCGTAGTCGTCGCGCTCGGCCGGCGGCGTCGGCGGCGGGGCGAGGCGCGCGGCGCTTTCGGGCGAGCGCCGCCGCGGCGCGGCGGCCTGATCGCGATGCTTCCGGGCCGAGACTGTCACGGTGCGCTCCTGAAGGCTGCTTGCCGACGGGAGGGTTATCGGAAACGCCGCGATCGGAATTGACGCAGCGCAAAATCGGGGTGGGAAATCGCAACCGGGGCTCAGCGCGCCTCCGTGCGGAGCCCGTCGACGAAGACGTCGAGCAGTCGCAGCGCCGAGGCCCGCCAGTGCTCTTCGCCGCCCATGTAGCAGAAGCCGTAGAGCGCCCGCAGAACGTCCTCCGGCCCGACGTCGCCGCGCGCGCGGCCCATGTCGACGGCGCGGCGCAGCAGCGCGCCGAGGGCGTCGATCAGGCGCGGG
>CAYGUQ010000235.1:0-6896 GCA_964352995.1 uncultured Rhodobacterales bacterium | reverse complement strand
ACCACCTTCTGCTGGTTGCCGCCGGAGAGGTCGAGCGTCTTCTGGCCGACGCCGGAGCACTTGACGCTCATGAGGCGGCGGTAGCGCTCGGCCACCTCGCGCTCGGCCTCAGCGTCGATGACGCCGCGGGCGGCGACGCCCTCCAGTCGGGCGAGGGGGATGTTGCGGCGAATGCTCTCGTCGAGCACGAGGCCGTAGGTCTTGCGGTCCTCGGTGACGTAGGCGAGCCCGCCGGCGACGGCGCGGCCGACCGAGCTCACGTCGAGCGGCTCGCCATGGAGCAGCGCCTCGCCGGAGACGCGCCTTCCCCAGGCGCCGCCGAAAACGCTCATGGCGAGTTCGGTGCGGCCCGCGCCCATCAGCCCGGCGACGCCGACCACCTCGCCGCGGCGGACGTGGAGCGAGACGTCGCGGACGACCTCGCGGTCCTGCGTGGGGTGGCGCACGGTCCAGCCCTTCACCTCGAACACCGTCTCGCCGATCTGCGGGGCGCGCTCGGGGTAGCGGTCGGAGAGCTGGCGGCCGACCATGTCGCGGATGATGCGGTCCTCGCTGATCGTCTCGGCGCGGCAGTCGAGCGTGCTGACCGCTGCGCCGTCGCGCAGCACCGTCACCCGGTCGGCGACCTTCGACACCTCGTTGAGCTTGTGGCTGATGAGGATCGAGGCGACGCCGCGGCGCTTCAGCTCCAGCAGCAGCTCCAGCAGGGCGGCGCTGTCGGTCTCGTTCAGCGAGGAGGTCGGCTCGTCGAGGATCAGCAGCTTCACGTCCTTGGCGAGCGCCTTGGCGATCTCGACGAGCTGCTGCTTGCCGAGGCCGAGGTCGCCGACCCTGGCGCGCGGCGCCTCGCGCAGGCCGACGCGGGCGAGCAGGCGGGCGGTCTCGGCGTAGGTCTCCTCCCAGTCGATCACGCCGCGGCGGGCGCGCTCATGGCCGAGGAAGATGTTCTCGGCGATGGAGAGCAGGGGGATCAGCGCAAGCTCCTGATGGATGATGATCACCCCGTCGCGCTCGCTGTCGACGATGTCGCGGTAGCGGCGCGGCGCGCCGTGGAGCAGGATCTCGCCCTCGTAGGAGCCGTGCGGGTAGACCCCGCTCAGCACCTTCATAAGCGTCGACTTGCCGGCGCCGTTCTCGCCGACGAGGGCGTGGATCTCGCCCTCCGCGACGGTCAGGCTGACGTTCTCCAGCGCCTTCACGCCGGGGAACGTCTTGGTGATGCCGCGCATTTCGAGGATGGGCGTCATGGCGTCGCCGTCGTCCGCCGCGGGAGCGTCGCGAAGGGTCAGTTGACGATCTGGTCCTCGGCGTAATAGCCGCTGCCGATCAGCACCTCGCGCCAGTTGTCCTGGGTCACGAGCACCGGCTCCAGCAGGTAGGACGGGACGACCTTCACGCCGTTGTCGTAGGTGGAGGTGTCGTTGATCTCGGGCTCGCCGCCCTGCAGCACCGCCTCGACCATCCCGACCGTGACGCGGGCGAGCTCGCGGGTGTCCTTGAAGATCGTCGAGGTCTGGTCGCCGCGCAGCATCGCCTTGACCGACGGCACCTCGGCGTCCTGCCCGGTGACGACCGGCATCGGCTGACCCTCGGAGCCGTAGCCGACGCCCCTCAGCGAGGAGATGATGCCGATCGAGAGGCCGTCATAGGGCGAGAGCACGGCGTCGACGCGGGCGTCGGTGTAGTGGGCGGAGAGCAGGTTATCCATCCGCGCCTGCGCCACCGCGCCGTCCCAGCGCAGCGTGCCGACCGTGTCCATGCCCATCTGACCGGAGGCGATCTCGACCCTGCCCGCGTCGATCAGCGGCTGGAGCACGCTCATCGCGCCGTTGTAGAAGAAATAGGCGTTGTTGTCGTCGGGCGAGCCGCCGAACAGCTCGACGTTGAACGGCCCCTCGGCGCTGTCGAGCGCCAGCGAATTCACGATGGAGTTCGCCTGCTGCACGCCGACCTTGAAGTTGTCGAAGGTGGCGTAATAGTCGACGTGGGCGCTGTCGCGGATCAGACGGTCATAGGCGATGACCGAGATGCCGCTGTCGGCGGCGGTGGCGAGCGCGTTGGCGAGCGTGGTGCCGTCGATGGCGGCGATCACCAGCACGTCGACGCCCTTCACGATCATGTTCTCGATCTGGGCGAGCTGGTTGGGGATGTCGTCCTCGGCGTATTGCAGGTCGGTCTCGTAGCCGGCGGCCTGGAACTGCTCGACCATGCTCTCGCCGTCGGAGATCCAGCGGGCGGAGGATTTCGTCGGCATGGCGATGCCGACATAGCCCTTGTCCTGCGCGAAGGCGGGCCCGGCGAGGGGCGCGGCGGCGACGGCGACGGCGAAGGTGAACGCCCCGAAGGCGCTTGCGAATGTGGTCACGGCGTCTCTCCCTGTCGGCGCCGCGCGCGGCGGCGCCCTGTCATGTCGGCGGCGTGGCCGGGTCGCCCGGGTCGCCGCTCGCACCGCGTGCAGACTGTCCCGCGCCCCGATGGCTGTCAAACGCGATGACCGCCCAGCGCCGGGCTCAGGCGCGGTCCGTGGCGGCGCGCCGCAGAGGCGGCGTCGACTTCCGCCGGGAGGACGCCCATATCCCGATCGAGACACAGGAGGTCAGCCGATGTTCTTCATGCGCAAGCCCGCGACCATTCCCGGCGCCGCCGACGCTCTGCCGGGGCGTTCCGAGCCGATCCCCACCGCCGAGACGCATTTCGTGCACGGTCGCCCGCTCAAGGGGCCGCACCCCGAGGGCATGGCAGAGGCGATGGTGGGGATGGGCTGCTTCTGGGGCGTGGAGCGGATGTTCTGGAAACTGCCCGGCGTCCATGTCACGGCCGTCGGCTACGCCGGCGGCCCGACGCCGAACCCGACCTACAAGGAGGTGTGTTCGGGGCGCACGGGCCATAACGAGGTCGTCCACATCGTCTTCGACCCCGCCGCGCTGCCCTACGAGACGCTGCTGCGCACGTTCTGGGAAGGCCACGACCCGACTCAGGGGATGCGGCAGGGCAACGACGTCGGCACGCAGTACCGCTCGGGGCTCTACGTCTACGACGCGGCGCAGCGGATGGCGGCGGAGGCGTCTCGCGCGGCCTATCAGGCGCGGCTGACGGCGGCGGGCCATGGCGAGATCACCACGGAGATCCTCGACGCGCCGCCGTTCTTCTACGCCGAGGACTACCACCAGCAGTATCTCGCCAAGAACCCCGGCGGCTACTGCGGCGTCGGCGGCACCGGCGTAAGCTGCCCGATCGGCGTGCCGGCCTGAAACTGCGGCCGCGGGCGCGCCCGGCGTGAGCGCGCCCGCCTCGCGCGCCTGACGGGCGGCTAGAAGTCCTTCTTCCAGTTCAGTCCGAAGGAGGAGCCGCCTTCGGCGCCGATCTCGCTGTCGACCGTGACGTTGTCGAACACCTCGATCTCGACCGTCGCGCGGGTCGGGCCGCCGTCGAGCGGCTGCTTGGCGCCGACGAAGACGCCCTCCCCGAGATTCTTGCCGATGGTGACGGAGGTGTTCTCGCCGATCCCCTCGACGGCGAGCACGTCGACGCCGGCGGTCGCGCGCACCCGGTCGAGGAACCCGCCCGAGCCGTCGAGCAGGGTCGCGAGGCCGGCCGCCAACTGGAGGGACTCTCCCGCGGTGAGCGACTGCTGCGACTTGTTGAACAGCACCCGCGGCAACACCTCGTCCTCCGGCAGGGCGGGGGTCGACTCGAAGCTGATCTGCGGGTCGGAGGCGTAGCCGCGCACGACGACGCCGCCGGTGACGTCCTCCGCCTCGCGCAGCAGGGCTATGTCGAGCGACGGGTCGATCGGCTGGCCGCCGCTGAAGCGGATGAGCCCGCGCGAAAAGTCGAAGACGGCGCCGACCAGCACCAGCTCGCCGCGGATGCGCTCGATCTCGCCGGTCACGACCGGCGCGGCCGCCGTGCCGCCGACGCCGAGGTCGACGCGCCACTCGCTGGTGAGCCCGCGGCCGCGCACGAAGATGTCGCGGTCTCCCCGGATGCGGATGTCGAGGGCGATGTCGCCGCCCGCCGGCTCCTCCGGCTCGGGCAGGGGCTCGCCCTTGATGCGGACCGGGCCGAGATCGGCGACCGAGGGGGGCGTGGCGTTCACGAGGCGCACTTCGGCGGCGGCGATGGTGACGTCGCCGGAGATGTCCGGTCCCGCCAGCGGCCCGGCGGCGGCGATGTCGAGGCTGATCGCCGCGGTGGCGTCGTCCCGGCGGACGAGGACGGCGCGGGTCGCGTCGAGCTGCGCCTGAAGCTGACCGCCGGCGATCTCGGCCTCCAGCGACAACGGATTGCCGGAGCCGTCCTCGGCGCGCATGTCGACTGTGAAGCCGCCGTTCTCGACCGCATGGCCGTCAAGCGTCATGTCGGTGAGGATCGTGCCGGTCTCGAGGTTCTGGTACTGGCCGCCGCTGAGCGAGACGCGGCCGAGCAGCGCCGGGCCGGCGGCGGGGCCGCTGAAACCGAGGTCGACCGCGACGTCGCCGTCGAGCACATGGTCGGCGGCTGGGACCAGCGCCCAGAGATCGCCGATGCGGCCGTTCCAGGTCAGCCGGCCCTCGACCGGCAGGCCCGGAGCGAAGGCGGGCGCGCCGCCTGAAAGCCGCAGCGGCGTGGAGGCGGTGAGGGTGACGGGCTGGTCGAACGGGCCCCGCAGCACCGTCTCGGAAGTAAGCCGCGAGCCGGTCCAGCGCGCGTCGAGCGTCGCGTCGAAGGCGCCCGCGTCGGCCTGGTCGCCGAGCAGCCGCAGGCCGCGCATCGCGGCTTCGACGGTGGCGCCGGCCGAGCCGGGGCGGGTGTCGAAGCGGGCGTCGGCCTGGAGCGAGCCCGAGCCGAGCGGCGCCTCGGCGAGGCGGGCGAGTGGCGTCAGGTCAGCAAAATCGAGGCCGAGCCGCCCCGCGAGCCCGCCCTCATGCGCCGTCACCTCGCCGGTCAGCGCGCCGCCGGGCAGGCCGAGGTCGAGCCCCTGCACCGTCAGCGGCGCGCCCGCGACGATGCGCAGAGGGCGGCGAAGCGCGGCCTCGGCCTCGTCGAGCCGGGCGACGAGGCGCGTCACGGAAACCTCCGGCGCGGGCGCGGCGGCGTCGACGGCGGCGCGGGCGCTGAGGGAGACGGCGCGGCCGTCCTCCAGCGCGCCCTTCGCGTCGAGCGAGACGGCGAGATCGGCCAGCAGCCCCGATACGGCGGCCTCGATCGCGTCGAGCCGCGCAGGCCCTGCTCGGGTGGCGCCGATGCGCGCCTTGGCGTCGATGCGCGGGGTCTCGCCGAGGGCGTCGTCCACGCGCGCGGTGAGCGCCGTCGCGCCGACGCGGGCGTCGCCGGCGGCGATGGGCTCGGCGTCGAGCGTGGCGTCGAGCCGCGCGGCGCCGTCGGCCTGCGTGAGCGCCGCCGTCAGGCGCGCCTCGCGGCTGCGCGCGTCGCCGAAAGCGGGGGCGGAGAGCGTCGCGTCGATCCGGCCCTGCGGCGCGCTGATCAGATCCGAGGCGAGGCCGTTCGCCTCAAGCAGGTCGGCCTGGGCGCCGGCGCCGGCGATGTCGCGCGCCGTGAGGGCGAACGAGGCCGCGGCGTCGCCGAGCGGGCGGTCGACGCGGCCGTCGAGGGTGAGCGAGGCGACGCGGGCCTCGGCGGCGGGATAGGCGATCTCGCGCGCGATCAGGCTGACGTCGGCGCCGCCTTCGCCGGTGAGATCGTCGGCGACGACGCCGAGCGTCAGGCCGTCGAGCGTCGCCCCGGCGCCGGCCACGGTCTCGGCGCGCAGCAGCGCCGAGCCGGAAGGCGCCTCGACGAGGTTCGCGCCGTCCGCAGTGAGGGTCAGTCGGGCGACGGTCGCCTCGGCGGCGGGATAGCCGATCTCCTCCACGGTCAGCGAGATTTTCGCGGGGCCGCCGCCCATCGGGTCGTCGAGGGCGAAGTCGCCGGCGAGCCGCGCGAGCGCCGCGCCGGCCCCTGCGACGTCGCGTGCGGAGAGGGTTCCCTCGACCTTCGGCGCCGCGATCAGGTCGCGGCCCTCGGCCGTCAGCGCAACTTCGGCGAGCGTCGCCTCCGCGGCGGCGTAGGCGACGTCCCGCGCGGTGGCGGTGAGCGAGCCGAGCGCGGCGCCCTGCAGATCTTCGCCGGAAATCTCGGCGGTCAGCGCGCCGACTGCGGCGCCTGCAGCCGCGACGCCGACCGCGTCGAGCGTTCCCGAAACGGCGGCGCCGGGGCCGAGCGCGTCGGTCGCCGAAAGGTCGAGAGCGAGCCGCTCGACCTGCGCATCGGCGACCGAGAGGCCCTCGATCAGACCCGTCAGCGCGGCGTCCTGTCGGCCGGCGGTCGGGGTCAGCGTCGCCCTGAGGGACGCCGCGCCCGTCGCGGGCTGGCCGGCGAGACGGCTGAGCGGCGCGAGGTCGGCGAGTTCGGCGGCGATCTCGCCCTGCGCCAGGGTGCGCTGCAGATCGACCCGCAGGTCGCCGCGGACCTCGGCGCCGAGCGCGTCGAGGCTGATGTCGGAGAGGTCGAGCTGCGCGTCGCGCAGCGAGAAGCCGGCGGACGCCGCGGCGGGCCCGAAGCGCGAGCCGTCGGCGGTGAGCGAGGCCTCGCCGGCGAGCGCCTCGCCGAAGGAGACGCCGTGCTCCAGGGCAACGCGCCCGTAGGCCTCGCCGGCGTAGGCGAGGTCGTCGAGCGTCAGCGCGCCGTCCACCCGCGGCGCCGCGAGCGCGCCTGTCACGCGCCCCTGCGCCGCGAGCGCGCCGGCGGCGTCGACGTCGTAGGCGGCGGCGAACGGCGCGAGGTCGGGGACCGAAAGGGCGTAGTCGAGGCGGTCCGCATCGTCCGCGAGCGCCGCGGTCCCGCCGGACCTCGGGAGCCTTCCCGACGCCTCGGCGACCAGCGCCGGGGCGGAGAGGCGCATGGCGTCTAGCGTC
>CAYGUQ010000234.1:3989-6897 GCA_964352995.1 uncultured Rhodobacterales bacterium | reverse complement strand
AGACTTTCCCGCATCCGTGCGCAGCGTCGGCTGGAGCGGCGCGGCCGGCGCGCTGGTCGCCTCGGGCGCCTACCGCGTCGCGGCGTGGGAGCGCTCGGAGGACGGCCTCGCCGAGCCGCTGGAGTCCGGCAAGCCGGGCCTCGTGATCGTGGAGCGCGTCGCCGCCAGCCCCGACCGGCCGCTCGCGGCGGCGGGCTACGCCAGCGGGCTGCTATGCCTCTCGCAGATCGGCGGACGGGGCGAGATGCTTCTGCGCGACCGCGGCGCGCCGCTGACGGCGCTCGCCTTCTCGGCGGACGGCGCGCACCTCGCCTATGGCGACGCGGCGGGGGAGATCGCGCTCGTCTCGTTTCCGCCCAGCCTCTTCAAGGAAGGACCGGCCAGATGACCGAACAGACCAGCGCTCCGCCCCGTCTGACGCCCGAGGAAGAGAGCAAGGACGCCTATTTCCGCCGGATCGCCGAGATCGCGCAGGAGATGACGGCCGAGCACGGCAAGGATTTCGCCACCGGCGCCTTCGTCCTCGCGGCGCGCTGGACGGCCGAGGGCAAGATGTCGTCGAGCCGCCAGCACTGAAGCCGGTCGCCGTCCGGCGTCAGTGCAGCGCCGCGTCGCGGCGGGGAGGCTCGTCGACTTCGGTGAGCCACCGCATCTGGTCGATCAGGATGTCGCCGCCGCGCAGCAGGAAGCGCAGCCGGGCGGCCTGCGCGGGGCTCTGCGGCGAGAGGCGCGCCAGATCGGCCCGCAGCGGCGCCCCCAGCACGATGGCGTAGGCGCTGAGCTCCTGCACCCGCACGGTCGCGAAATAGAGGCACTCCTGCAGGGCCGAGCCCAGCGGCGCCCTGCGCGCCGCCTGCGCCGCAGCGCCCATCCCTGCGCCCGGCCCGCCATGGACGGCGGCGCCGAGGAAGGTCAGCACCTCCCGCCGCCAGCGCGCGTACTCGCTGTCCTCGCCCCGATCGAGCCCGTGCTCGTAGAGGGCGCGGGCGACGAGCTGGAAGGCCCGCCCGCCGGCGACATGGCTGCGCCAGAAGGCGGCGGCGTCCTCCGGCGTGCGGCAGGCGTCGAAGGCGGCGGCGACCTTGCGCCGGACTAGGATCGCCAGCGCGAGGTCGACGTCCTCGGAGACGGTTCTGCTGATCTGCATCGCGGGCGTCGCGAGCCCGGCGAGCGCCAGCAGCCGGACCGCCGCGAGGTCGTCGCAAAGCCGCGCGGCCAGGGCGCCGAGGCCGGCCGTCTGCTCGCGGGTCAGCGAAGCCTCGCCTTCGGCGGGCTGGGGCGCCAGCGCCGCCGCCTCGCGCCGCAGCGCGTCCACCCACAGATAGCCCTGATCGAACAGCAGCAGCAGGTCGACGGGGCGGCTGTCGAGCGCGGCGACGCCGGGCTCGGGGTCTCGGAATCCGGGCATTGCGGCCACCGCCTCGCGCCAGAGCGCGTCGAGATCGATCTGCTGGGCTGACCAGTTCTGCCGCACGCGGGCGAGAAGTTGGGGCGAGACCCCGCGGTAGCGCGCCTCGAAACTCTCCGTTCCGCCCATAAACATCATGCCGGACAACGCTCCTCGCAAACCGCTGGCCGACGCTAGCACACCGGTGGGGCGGGCGCAGCGGGCGCCCGGCGTCGCAGCGGCGCGACGCGTCGGCGATGCGCGGCGGCCGGCAGTCTAGCGATAGACGCGCTGGATGTCGTAGCGCTCGAGCTTGCGGTAGAGCGTCGGGCGCGTGATGCCGAGCGCGTCGGCCACCCGACTGAGGTTGCCGCGATGGTCGGCGATGGCGCGCAGGATCGCCGTCTTCTCAGCATCCTTGAGCGAGCAGGGCGCGGCGGAGGCCGGCGGCTGCGCCTGACGCCTGTCCTGGCGATGCGGGCCGGCGGCGTCCGGCGCGATCTCCGCCCCGATTTCCGGCGGCAGGTCGGCGAGCGTGATGCAGCGGCTGCGCGACAGCGAGTGCAGACGCTGCACGAGGTTGCGCAGCTCCCGCACGTTGCCCGGCCAGCGATAGCGCAGCAGCGCGTCGGCGATCGTCCCGGTGAAGCGCAGCGGGTCGAGCCCGTACTCCGCCGCGAGGCTGCGGTTGAAATGCTCCAGCAGCAGCAGCACGTCGTCGCCGCGCTCGCGCAGAGGCGGCACCTGAACCGTGACGGCGCCGATGCGGTAGAAGAGATCGGCGCGGAACCGCCCGGCGTCGGCCTCGGCGCGCAGGTCGCGGTTGGTGAGCGCCACGAGCCGGGCGTCGAAGGGGCGGCCCCGGCTGTCGCCGATGCGGTGGATCACCCGCTCCTCCAGCACGCGCAGCAGGTAGGGCTGGATCTCGATCGGCATCTCGCCGATCTCGTCGAGGCAGAAGACGCCGCCGCATGCCTGCTCCAGCTTGCCGGCCCGGCCTTCCTTCACCGCGCCGGTGAAGGCTCCCTCGACATGGCCGAAGAGTTCGCCGCCGAACAGGTCGCGGGCGATGGCGCCGCAATTGATGGCGACGAAGGGCGTCTGACGCGGGCCGGAGAACTCGGCGTGGATCAGCCGCGCGAAGAGCTCCTTGCCGGTGCCCGTCTCGCCCTGCACCAGCACCGGCGCGTTCACGCGGGCGATGCGGCGGGCGAGGTCGATCGCCTCGAGCATCGCGTCGCAGCGGGCGACGATGGCGCCCTGCGCAGCGGGGCGGGAGACGGCGGCGGCGCGCATCGGGGCGGCGCCCGCGCGGCGCGGCTTGCGGGCGCAGTCGAGCACCAGCGCGACGCCTCGCACCTCGCCGCCGATGCTCAGCGCGCAGACGTCCCGACAACCCAGATCGGGCGGCAGGGCGGCGGCGACCGTGTCCGCCGACAGCGCGCCGCTCAGCTCCACCAGCCGCTCGCCCACGGCGGTCGGCGCCTCGCGCCCGTCGCCGAGGATCAGCCGCTCGAAGCC
>CAYGUQ010000234.1:0-3979 GCA_964352995.1 uncultured Rhodobacterales bacterium | reverse complement strand
CAGCTTCTCCGCGCCCATGGCGTCGAGGATCACCACGCCGTCCTCGCCGCCCAGCATCGGCGCCTGCTCCAGCAGCGCGTCGAGCAGGCGGATGCGCTCGGCGTTCAGGGCGTGGGCGAGCACCGCCTCGATCTCCCCGGCGGCGGCGGCGGCGAAGGCGGTGTTGTGCTCGCGGAAGATGCGGGTGAGGCCCGAGAGGTCCACCGCGCCGATCACCGACTGGTCGACCGGATCGCGGATCGGGGCCGCGGCGCAACTCCAGTCCTTGAGGCCCTCGACATAGTGCTCCGAGCCATGGACGAAGAGCGGCTGGCCGGCCTGCAGCGCCGTGCCGATGCCGTTGGTGCCCACGGCGTCCTCCCGCCAGAGCGCGCCGACATGCAGGTTGATGCGCCGGCCGGCCTGGAGCGTCGCGGGGTCGCCGATGGCCTCGATGACGAGGCCCTCCTCGTCGGTGAGGATGAGCATGGCGTCGGCCCCGTGCAGCATCCGCCCGATCTTGTCGAGCGAGCGCCGGGCGGCGCGGCAGAGCGCGTCGTTAGCCGCGCGCAGGCGCGCGACGCCCTTCTCGTCGCTCAGCACAGGCGCTTCGGCGCGGGTGGGGTCGACGCCCGCCGAGGTGCTGCGCGTCCATGACTGGTGGATGACGCTGCGCACCACCTGACAGGCCCCGCCGCCGGCGTGGTGGCTCTCCCAAGCGGCGTTGACGCGGCGATGGTCGCTCGCCGTTGACGGAACGCGCTGGCTGGCCTCGGCTGGCATCGGCGGCTCCTTGCTGTCTCGCTGGGTGGGCCGGTCGCGTCAGATGTCCGTATAGCCGAGGCGCGCCCTGATCTCCTCGGCGAGCGCCGCGTCGTCGCGGCCGGCGCCCATGGCCGCCCCATCCAGATCCGTCAGCATGTTCCCAACTTCGGGCGAAACGGCGGCGTGGAAGCCGTTCTCCCGCGTCGCGAGCACGAACTTCCAGCGGCCGTCTACGCGACGGATCTCGCCGAGGAAGTGCATCTGGCGATTGGTCTCGAAATCAACAACCACGACCCGCTTGTTGGGGCTGACCCGGATGTAGGGGCGGGGCGCGCCGGGCGGGGGCGCTGCGCCGTGGCGGATGATCAGCCCTTCGGCCTGAGGCTCGGCCGGCGCCGCCGCCTGCGCCTTGCGCGCGGAATAGGCGCCGTTGGAGAACTGGTCGGCGAGGCGCTCGATCGTCGCGCGGTTGCCGTCGATCAGTCGACGCGCCGCGACGTCCTCTCGCCGGGGGCCGGATCGGGGCGAGATGATGGTGACCATGAACGCTCTCCCCGGGTGCGACCTCATTGCATGAGGTTCGATTCACAACTTTTACGCTAGGGGCTGCGGCGCCGCATCGGCAATCATTCTTTGGTCATATATCGGTCATTTCGCGTCTCCAAGTCAACGACGGCGCGATTTCTCACGCTCTGCCGGCGTCTCGGGCGCGTTGATAAGGTGCCGTCGCAGCGTCGCGGGGGCGATCGGAGCCGCCCCCGCGAATCAGTCCCGCGCGCTGCTTCAGTGCACCGTGGCGCGGGGCGCCTCGCCGCCGTCGCCGGGCGGCGGGGCGAGGCGGTCGCCGACGATCAGCCCCTCGGGGCCCGCCGACACCGAGATGACGTCGCCGTCATGCGCCGCGCCGGAGAGGATCAGCTCCGCCAGCGGGTTCTGCAGCGCCCGCTGGATGACCCGCTTCAGCGGCCGGGCCCCGTAGACAGGGTCGTAGCCCTTCTCGGCGAGCCATTCGAGCGCGGGGCCGTCGAGCTCCAGCGCCATCTTGCGCTCGGCCAGCCGCCGTTCGAGCTGGGCGAGCTGGATGGCGACGATGCCGGCCATGTGGTCGCGCCCGAGGCGTTCGAACAGCACGATCTCGTCGAGCCTGTTGAGGAACTCCGGCCGGAAATGCGCCCGCACCATGCCCATCACCGCCTCCCGCGCCTCGTCCACCTTCGCGCCGTCGGGCAGGGCGGTGAGGAACTCCGCGCCGAGGTTCGACGTCAGCACGATGAGCGTGTTGCGGAAGTCCACCGTCCGGCCCTGACCGTCGGTGAGCCGGCCGTCGTCGAGCACCTGCAACAGCACGTTGAACACGTCCTGATGCGCCTTCTCGACCTCGTCGAACAGGATCACCTGATAGGGCCGCCGGCGGACGGCCTCCGTCAGCACGCCGCCCTCGTCGTAGCCGACATAGCCCGGAGGCGCGCCGATGAGGCGGGAGACGCTGTGCTTCTCCATGAACTCGCTCATGTCGATGCGCACCATCGCCTGCTCGTCGTCGAACAGGAACTGCGCCAGCGCCTTGGTCAGCTCGGTCTTGCCGACGCCGGTCGGGCCGAGGAAGAGGAAGCTGCCCAGCGGGCGGCTCTCGTCCTGCAGCCCCGCGCGCGCCCGGCGCACGGCGTTGGAGACGGCGCGCACGGCCTCGGCCTGGCCGATGACGCGGGCGCCGAGACCCTCCTCCATGCGCAGCAGCTTCTCGCGCTCGCCCTCCAGCATCTTGTCCACGGGGATGCCGGTCCAGCGGCTGACTACGCCGGCGATGTGGCTGGGCGTGACGGCCTCCTCGACCATGACGTCGGCATGCTCCGCGGCCTCCGCGGCCTGCAGGTCGCGCTCGAGCTGCGGGATCACGCCGTAGGCGAGCTCGCCCGCCTTCGCCAGATCGCCCGCGCGCTTGGCGTTCTCCAGATCGACGCGCGCCTGATCGAGCTTCTCCTTCAGGGTGCGCGCCGCGCCGAGCTTGTCGCGCTCCGCCTGCCAGCGCGCGGTCATCTCCGCGGAGGTCTGCTGAAGGTCGGCCAGCTCCTTCTGGAGCGAGGCTAGCCGCTCCTGAGACGCGGCGTCCGTCTCCTTCTTCAGCGCCTCCGCCTCGATCTGCTTCTGCATGATGTCGCGGTCCAGCGCATCCAGCTCCTCGGGCTTGCTGTCGACCTCCATGCGCAGCCGGCTCGCCGCCTCGTCCATCAGGTCGATGGCCTTGTCGGGCAGGAAGCGGTCGGCGATGTAGCGATTGGAGAGGGTGGCGGCGGCCACGAGCGCGCTGTCGGTGATGCGCACGCCGTGGTGGACCTCGTACTTCTCCTTCAGGCCGCGCAGGATGGAGATCGCGTCCTCCACGGTCGGCTCGTCCACGAAGACGGGCTGGAAGCGGCGGGCGAGCGCGGCGTCCTTCTCGACATGCTTACGGTACTCGTCGAGCGTGGTCGCGCCGACGCAGTGCAGCTCGCCGCGGGCCAACGCGGGCTTGAGCAGGTTCGAGGCGTCCATGGCGCCGTCGGCCTTCCCGGCGCCGACCAGCGTGTGCATCTCGTCGATGAACAGGATCACGCCGCCGGCTTCGGCCTGCACCTCGCCCAGCACCGCCTTCAGCCGCTCCTCGAACTCGCCGCGATACTTCGCGCCGGCGATCAGCGAGCCCATGTCGAGCGCCATCAGCTTCTTGTCCTGAAGGCTCTCGGGCACGTCGCCGTTGACGATGCGCAGCGCGAGGCCCTCGGCGATGGCGGTCTTGCCGACGCCGGGCTCGCCGATCAGCACGGGGTTGTTCTTGGTGCGGCGTCCCAGGATCTGGATCACGCGCTCGATCTCCTTCTGCCGGCCGACGACCGGGTCGAGCTTGCCGTCGGCCGCCTGCTGGGTGAGGTTGGTGCCGAACTCATCCAGGGTGGGGGTCTTGGTGGAGCCCTTGCTGCCACCGCCGGCGGCCACTTCGGCGGTCTCGCCGAGCATGCGGATCACCTGGGTGCGCACCTTGGCCAGGTCGACGCCGAGGTTCTCGAGCACCCGGGCTGCCACGCCCTCGCCCTCCCGGATCAGGCCGAGCAGCAGGTGCTCGGTGCCGATGTAGTTGTGGCCCAGCTGGCGGGCCTCCTCCAGGGACAGCTCCAGAACCCGGTTGGCCCGGGGGGTGAAGGGCAACTCGACGGCCACGACGCCGGCGCCACGGCCGACGATCTACAAGACCTCCCAG
>CAYGUQ010000233.1:0-6897 GCA_964352995.1 uncultured Rhodobacterales bacterium | reverse complement strand
GGCACGGCGTGAAGCGCGACGCCGAGGTTGTAGATTGGCCCGCGCAGCGCTCCCACCGCCGCGCTGAGCAGGCCCGCAAGCGTCGTAATGGCCATGGTCACGAAGTAGCCCGTCGTCGCGTGCGTCAGGGTCGGCATGACGTTTCCCGTCACCATGCGCGGCGCCTTCACGATCTCGTCGAGCACCGCCGAGGGAGCCGGCACGAAGATCGGCAGCAGGCCCGCGCGCCCGATCGCCTCGATCAGCATGACGACGCCGATCGTCACGCCGACCGGGAGCAGCCACGCCAGGTGGTCGCGCCGGCGCACGGGGGGCGGCGCGTCTCTCGCGGCGACGCTCACCATCCGACCGCGGCCGCCACGGGCTTCTGCGTTTCGGCTTCGTCGCCGAACAGCGCCTCGCGAATGGCGTTGACCGCGTCGAAGAACGCCTCGGAACGCATCATCGCGAGCGTGCGCGGCCGCGGCAGGTCGATCGCGATCCGCGTCACCACGCGCCCGGGCCGCGCGCTCATCACATAGACGTCGTCGGCCATGAAGACGGCTTCGGCGATCGAATGCGTCACCAGCATCGTCGTGGCGCCGGTCTCCGACCAGATGCGCAGCAGTTCGAGGTTCATGCGCTGCCGGGTGATCTCGTCCAGAGCGCCGAAGGGCTCGTCCATGAGCAGCACGTCTGGCTTCAGCATCAGCGCCCGGGCGATGGCTGCGCGCTGCTGCATCCCGCCAGACAGCTCATGGGGCAGCGCGTTCTCGAAGCCCTTGAGGCCGACGAGTTCGATCAGGGCGCCGGAGCCCGCCTCGGCCACCCGGTCGCTGCGCCGGCCCAGCACCGCGAGCGGAAGCTCGACGTTCTGGCGCACGGTGCGCCAGGGCAGCAGGGTCGGGCTCTGGAACACGAACCCGATCTCGTTGCGCCTGCGCGCGGCGCGCGGCGTGTCGCCGCCCACCGTCAGGCGCCCCGCGCTCGGCTGAGCGAGGTCGGCCACCAGCCGCAGCAGCGTGGACTTGCCGCAGCCGCTGGGGCCGATGACCGCCGCGAAGCGGCCGGCCTCGACGGTCAGGTCGACGCGGTCGAGCGCGATCACGGGCTCGCCGCGACCGCGAAAGACCATCGAGACCTGCGATGCGTCGATCGCCTTCGACATGGTCGGGCCTTCAGGCCGACGCGTCGGCTATGAGCGTAGGATCGCAGAGCTCCTCGGCCGTCATGTCGGACTTCACGATGCCTACCTTGCGGTAGATGCCGATGATGCGCTCGTAGAGCGCCGGGTCGATCGCGAGCAGCCCGCCGGTCTCAGCCGCGCCGGCCTCGATGTAGGGGCGGCTCGCCTTGATCTCGGTGAGCTGCGCCGTGTAGTCGAGCCCCGGCGCGCCGTACTTGTCGACCATCAGCGTCGCGGTCTCTTCCGGATGGTCGAGCGCCCAGGCCCAGGACTCGCGCGCCGCGCGCAGGAAGCTGACGATCAGGTCGCGGTGCTCGGCGAGGTTCTCCTCGGTGGTGTAGATCGTGCCGGCGGTCTCGGGCATCCCGAGGTCATGGGCGTTCAGCGTGACGATCTCGACGCCGCGGGTCTGGAGCATGACGCCCTGGTTGGTCGCATATCCGGAATAGGCGTCGATCTGGCCGCTGACGAGCGCCGAGGGATCGGGCGAGGAGGGAACGATATCGACTTCCATGGGGTCGACGCCGGCTTCGCGCAGCAGGTTCTCCATCAGCGGACGGTTCGACGTTCCCACGGCGATGCTCTTGCCGCGCAGTTCGGCCACGCTGTTGATGGGACTGGAGGCGAGGCTCATGATGCTGAAGGGGCTGCGCTGGAAGACCGTCCCGATGACCTTCAGCGGAACGCCCCTCTCGCGCGCCACGATGATCGGGCCGATCGGCCGGTCGCCGATCATCGACTGGCCGGCGATGACGTTCGAGATCGGGTCGATGTTGGGGCCGCCCGAGTTGAAGGTCGGGTCGACGCCGTGGCTGGCGAAGACGCCGTTCTCGATGCCGGCGAAATAGCCGCCGTACTGGATGCTCTTGATCCACGAGAGCTGGAACGGCAGCGGCGTCGCGGCGAACGCTCCGCGCGGCAGAAGCGCCGCGCCGCCGGCCGCTGCGGCGGCGGTCAGAACGGAGCGACGGGTGAGGTTCGGGCTTGCTGACATCTCTGGCCTCCTGCGTGACGGCGGCGGGGTGGACGCCCGCCTTCGCAGAATTGCACTGCAAAGCCTGTGCCAGAAGCAGCCGGCGGCGCCTACGCCGCGGCGAACTCATGGCCCGTCAGCATCTCGGCCACCGCGCCGCCGCTCTCGGCGACATGGCGCTCCAGCAGGCCGACGGCCGTCTCGGCGTCGCGCGCCAGCGTCGCCTCCACCAGCGGCGCGTCCAGCCTTTCCAGCGTCGCGTGCGCGCCGCGCGCGCTCACCGCGATACGGCGGTAGCGGTCGAACTGCTCGTGCAGGCTGCGGCAGTAGTCGCGAAGCCGCAGCGAGCCGCACGCCGCGATCAGGCTCGCGTGGAAGGCATGGTGCAACGCCTCCCAGCGCTCGTCGATTAGCAGCGCCGAGGTCCGCGCGTGCCGGCTAAGCACATGAAAGCTAGAGATGACCGCCCCCTCCCAATCGGCGTCGCCGCGTTCGATGGAGAGCCGCAGCGCCATGCTCTCGATGCGCGACCGGGTGTCCACCACGTCGGCGAGGTCCTCCAGCGAGGCGGACGCGACGCGGAAGCCGCGCTGGCCCTCCTGCACCACGAGCCCGCGGCCGGCGAGGCTGGCCAGCGCCTCGCGAAGCGGGCTCATCCCCGCGCCATAGGAGGCGCAGAGATCGTGAAGCTTGAGCCGCGAACCGGGCGCCAGCCGCCCGGCCAGAATGTCGCCTGCGAGGCGGACGTTCACAGCCTGCGCGAAAGTTCGAGAGGGGTCGGCTTCGAGGGTCATCTCGTTCTCCGTGACGTCCGCGCCGGACATAGAGCGCCGCTATAGCAGGCATAATTTCGGCGAACTGCGTAAATTTGTGAAGGAAGCGTAAATTTCGAAATTCATTCGTCAGCCGCAGCGATGAAGGCCGCTGGCGTAAACCGCCCGCAGGCGCGCGCCCAGCCGGTCGGAGACCGCGCGCCAGTCCAGATAGGCTTCGGCCCCGGCTCTCGCCTGCGCGTCGAGTTCGTCCATGGCCCCCTGAAGATCGACGCCCGTGAGCGCGCCGCGCTCAACGACCGTCCGGCCCGCGACCACCAGGCGCCGGATCGACGCCTTCGTCGCGCGCCGCATCACCAGCGCCGCGGGATCGACGTCGCAGAGCAGGTCCTGCGAAAGCGCGGCGTAGTCGAGCTCCAGCAGGTCTCCCCGCCCGCTCACGGCGAGGCCCCGCTCCCGCCCGTCGCAGACCGCGGCGCGGCCGCCCCAGCAGGCGGCGTCGAACAGTCCGGCGGTGGAGATGCCCTCCTCCAGCGCAAGGCCGCCATGGAGCATCTTGTTGAGGCGCAGCTCGCGGAAGGCGTCGTCGTCGTCGTCGACCGAGAAGCCGTCCATGCCCATCGCGAGCGGCACGCCGCAGGCGTGCATGCGGCGCACCTCGGCCTGGCCTGAGCGCAGGTTCAGGTTCGAGGATGCGTTGGTGCAGACGGTGACGCCACGCTCGGCCAGCAGCTCGATCTCGTCGGGCCGCAGCCAGATCGCATGCGCCACCGACAGCCGCGGCGTGAGCAACCCGACCTCGTCGAGAAAGCGGATGGGCGCGCCCTTGTGCTCGGCGTCGAGATACTCGCGCTGTATGCGCGACTCCATCAGATGCATATGGACCCGACGGCCGGTGTCGGCAGAGCGGCGCGCGACCTGCTCAAGCAGCGCGCGCGAGCACCACTCGGGGCCGTAGGGACCGTACTGGACCGTGACGAGCGGCGACGAAACGCGATCGGCGAGCTCGTCCACGAGGGCGACCTGATCCACGGCGGAGAGCGGCTGCGGCGCGAGGCGCTCGCGCAGCAGCGCCCGGTCGTCGCCGTCCATCTCCGCAAGTATGGCCTCGTCAGGCGCGTAGCCGAGCGGATTGCGGTCGCGCAGCGCCACGGCGACGGCGACGCGCACGCCGATCGCCGCCGCCGCGGCGGCGACCGTCTCGAGCTCCTCCACCACGCGGGCGGGATCGCGCGGGCGCGTGTAGTGCACCATGATCGCGCCGCAGCCGCCGAGCGCCTGACGCCCGAGAGCGACGGTCGCCACGAGCCGCGGATCGACCGGCGGAATGCGGGTCATCGCGGTCAGCCAGAGCTCGAGCGGAAGGTCGAACGCCCCGAGCGCATTGGGACGAATGGCGCGCACATGGTCATGGGCGTTGACCAGCGGCGGCATCAGCGCCGTCGCTGGCCGGCCGCGCAGATCGGACAGGTCGACGGCCTCGATGCGCCCGTCGGAGATGGAGATCCGGGCCTGTCTCGCAGGCTGCGCGGCGCCGCTGTCGAACGCCAGCAATCCACCCTCGAACACCAGCGAGTCCGACATCGGCGCCTCCCTCCCAGCGCCGCGGCGCTGCACTTCCCTACTGAGACGCAAGCAAGTGTTGTGCCACGGCGGGGCGAGTCAGTCCCGCTGCGGCGCGAAGACGGTCGTTCTTGCGGCGGTTTGGTCGAGGCGGCGGCCGCGGTGACGACCTTTGACTACGCGCGCATCTCGACGCAGGACCAGAACCTCGACTGCGATAACGACGCGCTCACCGCCGCGGGCGCGCAGCGCATCTTCACTGATCGCGTCACGGGCAGGCTCGGCAATCTGCCGGAGCTGGACAGAATGATCCACCAGCTCCGCGCCAGCGACGCGGTGGTGATGCCGCACATCGTCGAGGCGACCGGCGCCAAGGGCGCCGGGTTCCGATCGCTCGCCGAGGAGATCAACACAACGACGCCGGCCGGCCGGCTGGCGTTTCGCATCTTCGGGTCCATCGCCGAGTTCGAGCGCGAGAGGATCTCCGAGCGCACGCGCGAAGGCCTCATGGCCGCGCGACGACGACAGACGCCGGATCAGCGAGATCGCCCGGCCACGCGCGCGGCCGGGCGGTCGCCCGCTCAGCTCAAGGCTTTGGCGTAGGACGTGTTCAGCGCGCCGCCCGAACTGCCGTGGCGGCTCTTGGCGTCGCCGATGATCCGATTCGCTTCGCCGAGGTAGCGCGCCAGATCGGCGTTCAGGTCGTATCCGGCGCGCGCAGGTACGAAGAACATGTGAAACGGGTTCACCGGATTTCGCGCGAACTTGGCCAGAACATAGCAAATCCTGAACACGTCGCTGTAATAGTAGCCGAATCTTCCAACCCGATACTGCAACGGAAAGCTGACGGTCGACGACGACGTCCGGCTGACGAAGCCTTGCGCCTCGAGGAAAGTGATCTCGCTGTCCTGCAGCGGCGGCAGCGAGGTCTGAGCGGTGTTGAAGTAAGCGGCGATGGTCGTGCCGTAGAGAAACAGCGCGGTCTGCTTCTTCAACGCGTCATCGATCTTGCCCGGGGGATGGGCGCTCACCGTCCGCAGCTGGCTCAGAAACTGCTCCAGCTGGCGATAGTAGTGCGCGCGTCGCAGTTCCGCGTGCACCACCATGCGCTGCGCGACGGGCCTGGCAAGGATCGCGGGGGGGGCGCCCACCGAGGCGCCTGGCGCCTGGACGAAGCGGTTCACGTCGGAGAACCGCTGCGCGAATGCGCCTGGCCGGCCGACGATGGCGGCGGCCGCCCGGTTCTCCCGCGCTTCAAGCGCGCCGTCGTGGTCTGAGTCCAAGCCGGCCTTGAGGATAAGGCCGGCCACAAGCTCCCGCACCGCCTCGTCGCCGAGCCCGCGGCAGTGATCCATGAGCTTCCTGACCGAGAACCCGGCGGGCGGGTCCGGCAGCACCTGCTTCGCCAGCACCTGATCGATCAGCGTCGCCGGCCGCGCCCGAAGATGGTCGTTGACGCACCGGGTGGTCAGGTCGGTCGCCACCGGCGGCGGCGCATCGGGCGGATCGGACGGAAACGCCGGCAGCACCTCGATCAGCTTGACCACCGCCGCGCCGGCGAGATTGAATGGCGGCGGCGCATAGTTCTTGATCGCCTCGAAGATGCCGGTGATGATTTTCTTCTTCAGCTCGGCGGTTTCTGCGGTTGCTGTTCTCGATTCGTCGATGACCTTGTTAACCCGCTCAAGAATTTCATCTACGTCATTTGAGAAGCTTATGAACGCGCCGAGCGATCGCGAGTAGTACTCCAGCGATTCGAGCTTGAATTCGGTCCTGATCGCGCGCCGTCTCGCTTTCAGGCCCTCCGACAGCGCCAGAAGCTGACTGTCGACAAGGACCGCCTGCTCATCGATCTGGCGCCGAAGCGCCGCCTTGCGCTCCTCTTCCTTGCGTCTGGCGGATTCCAGCGCGAGCGCCGCCTCCGCCTCCCTGCGCTTGCGGTCCTCGTAGTCCTTGATCGAGCGCGCCTTGGAGATGACCTCGTTCCGCGCCGTCGCCTCGTGGTTCGCATCGGTCATCGCCTTGCGCATCGCAGACAGTGCGCCGTAGCCGCCCGCCATGCTCGACAGGCCGAGCTTCAGTCGGATCGCCTCCAGCAGCACCGCGTATCGGGCGAGGTCGCGGACCGTCTGGCTCGACGACCGGGTCACGGAGGCCAGGAATCCGACGTCGGTGTTCATGGCCTGCTGGATGGCTAGTTCGGCCTCGCCGCCGGAGAGGTGTCTGGCGTGATCGAAGATCGTGACCATCAGATCGGTGTCGGCGCCGAAGCCGGTCTTGATCAGCGCGTTCAGCCCCTCGATGCGCTTCAGGTTGGGAAACCTGCGTTCGACATCCATTCTGAGTTCTGCGAAGTCGGGCATCTGCGCCTCCGAAGCGGCAAGACGGACGGTGGAAAACCGCGAGACGCGTGCGGCGGCGCG
>CAYGUQ010000232.1:0-6925 GCA_964352995.1 uncultured Rhodobacterales bacterium | reverse complement strand
GCGCCGCCTCAGCCGCGGCGCCGTCGAGCCGCGCGCCGAACCATGCCGCCGCCTGCGCGGCGATGGCCCGCCGCACGCCCCTCTCCGCCTCTCCTGCGCCCTCCGCCCGCGCGAAGGCGCCCATGAAGGCGTCGGAGACCTCCGCCGCCCGTCCGGCCAGCGCGGCTTCCTGCAGCATCCTGACGGCGAAGGGCGCCAGATGGTCGCGGAAGCGCATGTCCTCGCCGACATGGATCGCCGCGAGCCGCCCCAGCGGCCCGGGCCCGGGAGGCATGGCCCTGATCTCCTCCATGAGCCCGATCGCGAGCCGCGCGCGCGGAATGTCGTTGAGCGCGAAGTCCTCGACGCCGCGCGCGCGCAGCCTGGCGCCGTCGTCGGCGCGGCCCTGCGCGTCCAGCGCCGCCATGGCGCGCGGCGCGCGCGCCTCCAGCACGGCGAGGTCGAGGTCGGGCGCGAAGACGACGAGCGCCGCCAACAGTTCAGGCAGCGCGTCGGCGGCCGCCGGCTCCTCGACGAGCGCGAGGAGCAGCCGCCGCGCCGCGGCCGGCGCGGCGGCCGGCGAGACGGCGACCGCCCCCACGCCGCGCAACGCATGCACGCGCGCCAGATAGCCGTCCAGCCCCTCATGCGGCGCCTGCGCGTGGCGCAGCAGCGGCTCGGAGGCCTCGCGCACCCGGAAGGCGTCCGCGGCGGTCGCGATCAGCGCCATGCGGTCGCCGGCGACGCGCGGCGCGTCCAGCGCGTCGAGGATCGGCTCGGCGGCGACGCGCGGCGGCACGCCCCAGAGCGGCTTGCGCGTGCGCGTGTCGTGGTCGTCGAGCCACGCCGTCACCCTGCCCGCCGTCACGGCCGGCGGCTCCAGCGGCGCCCTCACGAAGTCCTCTGCCATCGCCGCCTCCCGCACAAGCGCAGTTCCCGCCAGCAGCGCCAGCCCCAGCGCCGTCGCCCGCCGCCGCGTCACCATCCGGTCAGCATATCCGCCCCGTTGGCGCGGATGCGCGTCTCCTGCACCGCGCTGACCGCCGGGCTGTCGAAGGTCTGCACGGTGTCCTTGATCCGCTTCGTGCCCGTCGTGACCGGCGCGCCGGAGGTGCCGCCGGCCATGAGCTGGTTGGGGTCTCCCGTGGCGTGCACCGCGTCGAGCAGCGTGTGGCCGAGCTCATGGGGCGCCGAGTAGGGGTTGGCGTCCGTCCCGTCCATGCACACGCCGCGGCTGAAGGCGGCGTTCACCGCCGCGTCGATCGCCTGCTTTCCGGCGGCGTAGAACGAGCCGCGGAACATCGCCTGCCCGCGCTCGCCGGTCTGGAACGTGTCGATGACGAAGAGGTCGAACGTGCCCTTGCCGCTGCCGAAGTTCTGCAGGAGCGTGCGCTGCTCGATGGAGCCGGCGACCCAGTTGAGCAGGCCGCCGATGGCCCAGCCGCGAAAGTTCGCGGGCGTCACGCGGCCGACCGTCGCCGTCTGGGCGCCGTCGGTGGAGGCGGCGGCCTCGAGCTCGATCCGCTCGCCGAGCATGTGCTCGACGATCACGTCGGCGGAGCCCTGCGTGATCGCGCCTTCCAGCGTCGGCGGGTTCTGCACGGTGCGCGCGGTCGCGAGATGGGAGCCGTCGGCGTTGATCAGCGCGGCGATGGCGTCGGCGGTGGCCTTGGGCGTCTGGCCCGCGGGCGGCGCGTAGGGGCCGACATTGACCACCACCGCCGGCGTCTCCCGGAAGCGGATGCGGAACGTGATCCGGCCGCCGCCGGCGGCGTTGGCCCCGGTGTTGTCCGAGATCGAGAGGAGGTTCGCCATCGGGTCGACATAGCGCGCGGCCGCCGCCGCCTGCGGCGCCATGTCGATCTGCGCGTAGACGCGCCGGAACCACTTGTTCACGCGCTGATCGGCTTGCGCGGTCGTCACCACGCCCGTCGTGTCGTCGCCGACGGTGGCGCGCAGGACATGCGCGCGCATCCTGATGCGGGTCTTGTTCCGGCCGACCTCCGCCTGCGCCTCCTTGGTCTGGCCGGCCGCCGAGTAGGACGCCTTGAGCTTCTGGCCCAGGATCTCGACCGTCGGATCGCCCGGATCCCAGTCCGTCAGGATGGTCTGCGCGGCGGAGACCGCGTCGTCCTCGGCGTCCGTGACGCAGCGCAGATAGCGCGAGCGGAACCAGTCTCCGGCGCCGATGCGCTTGCATTCGATCGCGTGGGTTCGCGCCGGCGCGAAGGCCGTCCCGTCGGGCTTCAGAACGTCGAGCGTGGCGGAGACGGTGTCGCCGCCGGCCTTGTCGTCGAAGACGTCGACATGGAAGTTCTTGGGGTCGGTCGAGGCCGTGGCGAAGTCTCCCGGCAGGTCGAGCCCGGTGCGCCGCTGGCTGACGCCGACGCTGGCGATGACGGTGGGGGCGAGCGTCGCCGGGTCGCCGCCGTCGGTGACGATGCGGATGTCGATGGTGCGGGCGAGCGGACAGCCGCCCGTGGTCTCGTCGCACGCCGCGTCGCCGGCCCCTTCCGCCTCGTCGACGGCCTTCTTGCAGTCGCACATCCGCTAGGCCTCCGGCCGCGCATGGGCCAGCCACGCGCCGAGGAAGTCCTTCGCGCCGACGTGCAGCGCCGCGTGACGCGACTCGCCGGTATCGCCCTCCAGCGCCGCCGCGGCCCAGGGCGTGAAGGGCTCGCGCTCGAAATCCCAGCCGATGAACAGCATCGCGACGGCGATCAGCGCCGGGCCGGCCGGCCCTTCGAAACCATGGCGCTCCGCGCGCGCCCGCGCCTCGTCGTCGAGCCGCGCCATGATCTCGGGCCCCAGCGCCGCGCAGCGCTCCGGATGCAGCGCCTCAAGGCCGCGCGCCGGGCCGTCGGCGAACCACGACGCCTGCCCGCCCGGGGCGAGATCGTCGAGGATTCGCGCGAGCGTCAGGAAGGCGCGGTTGAGCGCGCGGTTCTGCGCGCCGGCCATGCGCTCCTGCCAGGCGAGCGCCTCCTTCGCGAGGTCGCTGGCGTTGTCGACCGGGCGGCGGTCCTGCGCCAGGATGCGCGCCGCCCAGCGAAAGGCCGGGCTCTCATCGAAGGCGCTTCCAAGCATCATCGTCACGGTCAAGTGCAGCAGCGCGGCCCGGCGGCTCAGCATGCCGAGCCGCAGCCCGCGCGCGAGCGCGGCGTCCACCACCGCGCCGAGCGCCGCGTCGCCGGCGACCCGAGCATGGTTCGGGAAATGCCTGCGCACATGCCCGACGGCCTGCTCCCGGAAGCCCGCCATGGCGGCGCCCCGCAACGCGTCGATCTGACCGTCACCAAACCTCAGCACCGTGCGCCGCCCCTCTCCGCGCGTCAGTCCGCGGCGCGAGCATAGCACGAACCGGGGCGCGGCCTCTCCCAGCGATGCGCGACGCGGCGGCGCGTCGCGCATCGCGCCCGACCACGCGCCGGCATGCGCCCGGCGATCCGCCTCCGTCTGGGCTTTCCGCCCCCGAAGCCGCGGCGCGCGGGCTGTGTCGCCGCGCCCGGTGCGCAAGGCGGGAGGCGGCGCAGCCGAGATGGCGCGCGGCGCCGGCCTCACCCCGCGAAGGCCTTCTCGACCACATAGTCGCCGGGCCGGTTGTTGGCGCCCTCGACGAGCCCGGCGCGCCGGAGCAGGGCGGCCACGTCGCGGTTGAGCCCGACCGAGCCGCAGATCATCACCCGGTCCTCCACGGGGTCGAACGCGCCGGTTCCGGCGAGTTCGAACAGGGCGCCCGAGGCGATCAGGTCGGTTACGCGCCCCATCAGCGGCGAGGGCTCGCGCGTCGTGGTCGCGATCCGCTGGAAGGCGCCCGCGTTCTCGCCGACCAGCGGGTCGTCCGGCAGCGCCTCCGCCAGCGCGGCGCCGTAGGCCAGCTCCGAGACCCGCCGGCAGGTCTGGGTGAGGATCAGCCGCTCGAACCGCGCATGGACGTCGGGGTCGCGCATCAGGCAGGCGAAGGGCGCGACGCCGGTGCCCGTCGAGATCATCCAGAGCCGCCGGCCGGGGCGCAGCGCGTCCAGCACCAGCGTCCCGGTCGGTCTGGGGCGCACGATCACGCGGTCGCCGGGGCGGATGCGCTGCAGCCGCTCCGTCAGCGCGCCGCCGGGGGCCTTGATCGAGTAGAACTCCAGCGCGTCGTCCCAGACCGGCGAGGCGATGGAGTAGGCGCGCATCAGCGGGCGGCCCTCCGCCCCCGGCAGCCCGATCATGACGAACTCGCCGGCCCGGAAGCGCAGCGTCGGCGGACGCGTCACGCGAAACGAGAACAGCCGGTCGTCCCAGTGCCGGACGTCCAGCACCTCCTGCGCGTCGGGCGTCTCGACGGCGGCCGCGACGTTCACGCCGCCGCCCCTTCGGCGGGCCGGGCGGCCGCGCGGCCCGACGCGCGGCCGGCGCAGGCGCAGGCGATGCAGTTTTCGGTGACGTCATGGGGCATCGGTCGCGGCCTCCTGTGCTGCGTCGCGGCATGAAACGCCGATCTCCCGCCCCGAATCCGTCAATGAATTGCTGTTTCGCGCCGGCGGGGCGCAGGAGGATGGCCCCGACGGACCGAAACCGCCCGCCGGAGACGCGCGATGACCAGCCCTGCCTCCAGCCCTGCCGGCCCCAGCCACGCCGTGACGGACGACGCGCGCGCGCTGATCGTCTTCTGGCCCGACGGGTCGCAGGCGCGGCTGCCCGCCGCCGCCCTGCGCCGCGCGGCGCGCGACGCCCACAGCTTGCGGGCCCGCGCGCTGGGGCTGGAGACGCCGCCGCCCGCCGATCTCGCCGAGGTCGCGGCCGAGCCTGTGGGCGCGGCCGGGCTCAACGTCCGGTTCTCCGACGGCTGCGACCGGGCGATCTTCCCCTGGGCCTACCTGCGGGAAATCGCCGGGGAACTGTCAACAAGTTGACAGAATCGCCGCGACGCGCCGCGGCAGGATCGATGATGCGACGCAGCAAGGAGCCACGCATGGACGAGATTCGGGACGGGATCAGCCGCATCGACTGCGACGTGCTGGTGATCGGCGGCGGCACGGCGGGCCCGATGGCCGCGCTCAAGGCCAAGGCGGCGAACCCGCAGGCCAACGTGGTCCTGCTCGACAAGGCCAACGTGAAGCGGTCGGGCGCGATCAGCATGGGCATGGACGGGCTGAACAACGCCGTCATCCCCGGCCACGCGACGCCCGAGCAGTACGTCAAGGAGATCACCATCGCCAACGACGGCGTGGTCGATCAGGCGCCGGTGCTGCGCTACGCCGAGGAATGCTACGGGATCATCCGCGAGCTCGACGGCTTCGGCATCCGGTTCCAGAAGGACCAGAACGGCGAGTACGACGTGAAGAAGGTGCACCACATCGGCACCTACGTCCTGCCGATGCCGAACGGCGACACGGTGAAGAAGGCGCTCTACCGCCAGCTCCGCAAGGCGCGCATCAACATCACCAACCGCTTCATGGCGACCCGCCTGCTGACCGGCGAGGGCCGCGTCGCCGGCGCGATCTGCGTCAACACCCGCTCCGCGGAGCTGCTGGTGATCCGCGCCAGGGCGGTGATCATGTGCCTCGGCGCCGCCGGCCGGCTGGGGCTGCCGAGCTCGGGCTACCTTTTCGGCACCTACGAGAACGCCTCGAACTCCGGCGACGGCTACGCGATGGCCTATCACGCCGGCGCCGGCCTCGCGAACCTCGAATGCTTCCAGATCAACCCCCTGATCAAGGACTACAACGGGCCGGCCTGCGCCTATGTCGCGGGTCCCTTCGGCGCCTACACCGCCAACAGCCGCGGCGAGCGCTTCATCGAGTGCGACTACTGGTCGGGCCAGATGATGCAGGAGTTCTTCAACGAGCTGCAGTCGGGGGCCGGGCCGGTGTTCCTCAAGCTCGACCACCTCGCCGACGAGACCATCGGCGAGATCGAGCGCATCCTGCACACCGTCGAGCGCCCGACGCGCGGCCATTTCCACAAGGGCCGGGGCGTCGACTACCGCCGCCAGATGGTCGAGATGCACATCTCCGAGATCGGCTTCTGCTCGGGCCACTCCGCCTCGGGCGTGTTCGTGGACGAGAACGCGCGCACCACGCTGACCGGCCTCTACGCCGCGGGCGACATGGCCAACGTGCCGCACAACTACATGCTGGGCGCCTTCACCAACGGCGCGCTCGCCGGAACCCACGCCGCGGGCTTCGCGCGCGACGTCGACTTCGCCGCCTATGACGAGGCGGCCGTGGTCGCCGAGCGTGCGCGCGTGCTGGCGCCGACCCGCAGGGACGACGGCGTGCCGCCGAACCAGATCGAGTACAAGACGCGGCGGATGGTGAACGACTACCTCCAGCCGCCCAAGGTCACGCGCAAGATGGAGCTGGCGCAGGACCGCTTCGCCGAGATCCGCGAGGACCTCGAGACCGGCATGGCCGCGCGCGACGCGCATGAGCTGATGCGCGCGCTCGAGGCCGCGACCATCCTCGACTGCGCAGACATGGCGGCGGCGGCGTCGCTCCATCGCACCGAAAGCCGCTGGGGCCTCTATCACGCCCGCGTCGACCACCCCGAGCGCGACGACGAGAACTGGCTCTGCCACACGATCCTGACGAAGGGCGCGGACGGCGCGCCCGCGATCGGGAAGCGCCCCGTCGCGCCGTATGTCGTCTCGATCGACGACGACGAGAAGGACGCCTATCGCCGGCAGCGGGTGGGCGCCGGCCGCCCCGCGCGCGTGGCTGCAGAATAGGAGACGCCGACCATGCCCCTCGCCCATGCCCCGACCACGGTTCCGGTCGTCGTCGACGACGCCAAATGCATCGCCAGCAAGGGCTGCACCGTCTGCGTCGACGTCTGCCCGCTCGACGTGCTGCGCATCGTGGACACGCTCGACGGCGGCAAGACCGCCTACATGAAGTACGACGAGTGCTGGTACTGCATGCCCTGCGAGGCAGACTGCCCCACCGGCGCGGTGACGGTC
>CAYGUQ010000231.1:0-6939 GCA_964352995.1 uncultured Rhodobacterales bacterium | reverse complement strand
GTCCGGGCGTTGCGGCCGGGGGTGCCGATCTGCTCGGGCTGGCCGCCGGCGGCGGTCGTGACCACGGGCAGGCCCGCGGCGATTGCCTCCAGCAGCGCCAGGCCGAACGACTCCGAGCGGCGCGTCTCGTCGCGCGTGTAGGTCGAGGCGCTCACGTAAAGGTCGAAACCAGAGAAGAAGTCGGATTCGACCTCGAAGTCGACTTGATTGCGGAAGGTCACCGACGCCTCCACCCCTGCGTCGCGCGCACATGCCTGCAACGACGTCAGCAGTTCGGTCTCCCCGCCGCAGACGATGGTCAGGGTCGCGGTGACGCCGTGGTCGCGCCGCAGCACGCCAAGCGCGCGCACCAATGTGTCATGGCCCTTGACCGGCACAAGACGGCCGATGTTGACGAGGCGGAGCGCCCCGACCGCGCGGCGCGTCGCCGCCTTCGTCGCGCCGGACGCGCGGTTGCTGAAGAAACGCGGATGGACCGTGTTGTGCGCCAGGACGATCCGCTCCGCCGGCACGCCGGCCTCGACGAGCCCGTTGCGCAGATAACCCGATACGGCGGTGAACCGCGCCCAGGGCGCGACCGCAAGCTCGTCGCGCACGAAGCGGCTGTAGGGCGTGTCGCGCCGCAGGTCGAACACGTCAATCCCGTGGGTCATGTAGACGGCGGGCGTCGCGCGCCAACGCTCGGGCGCGCGCGTCATAAAGCGCCAGCCGTTTGTCGCGAAGTGGAAGACGAACTGCTTCGGCGCGAGCCTGTCGAGCAGATGCGCGAGCACGGCGTGGGAGAACGTCTCGACATTGGACGTGTGACGGAACACGAAGATAAACGGCGCAGGCCGTTCGCGCGGCAGCATGCGCTGGTCGCACAGGATGACGTGCGCGTCGCCATCCGCTGCGGCAAGCCTCTCGATCAGGTCGGGAATGTAAGTCTCCGACGGACGCGAGAACACCTCGAGGTAGTGTAGAACGATCCGCCGCCCGGTCACGCGATCGGCAAGCGCTTCGATCTGCGCGCTGATCGACGCCGCGTCGCCGCCGTCGGCGGAGACGCCGATCGCGGCGAACGGCAGTCCGAGCGCGCGGGCGAGGCGCAGGCGGCGCCCGATCGGCGTCTCCTGCGTGCGGTCCGAGGCGTCGAGCAGGCGCCGCGTCCAGACATGGCGCAGCATGGCCCGGAGGGCGCCGACAAAGCGCGGCCATCCCTCCGGCGGCGCGGGATCGGCGCCGACGGTCTCGACAAGGTCGGCGACGGCGTCGCCCGGCGCGTCGGAAAAGCGCAGCGCATAGATCTCCTCGGCCACATTCTCGGGCAGGAACGGGAAGTCGGCCCGGTAGGCCGCGACGTTCTCGCCGATCACCAGCGCCCGTTGGCGGGCGGTCGTCGCGGAGGATGCGCCGCCCGGGGCGAAGACCAGGTTGTGGCCGGGAATGCGCCGGAAGGGCACGCCCATCGCATGGGCCCGGCGCGTCCAAACATGATCGCCGACGATGCGCGAGTTGGCCGGGTAGGGCCCGACGCGCTCCATCACCGCACGCGGCGTCAGGAAGGTCAGATGATTGACGCCAAGCGGGTGCAGCAGAACGCCGTCGGACATCGCGTCCGCGTCCACGACGCCCGCCGCCGTGCGGTGGCCGCTGTAGACGATGCAGCCGGGGTCGCGCGCCGCCTCGGCCACCGCGGCCTCGATGTAGCCCGGGCTGTATTCGTCGCCGGCGTGTAGAAGGCAGACAAAATCGCCGGTCGAGGCGGCGACGCCCTTGTTGATCGCATCGTAGATGCCGAAATCCGGCTCGCTGATTACGCGCGCGAACCTGGGCGCGTTCTCAGCGATGACGGTCTGCGTCTCATCGGTGCTGGCGCCGTCCACGATGATGTGTTCGATGGCGGGATAGGTGATGGCGTCGACGCAGGCGATGGTGCGGGCGAGCGCGGCGGCGCTGTTGCGGACGACGGTGACGATCGAGACTAGCGGAGCGTTCATTGCTCTATCCGTACGAAGCGTCGCGAGGGCCCCGCGGACCGGCGATGGAGTTCTTTAGTCGCCGCGATCTGCGCGTGCAAACCTCTGCGGCCGTGGCCGCTTTCGGCCCGGGCGGCGGCGGGTGAGGGGGGCGGCGTGATCTCCATTCTCTGTTACGGTCGCAACGACGACTATGCGAGCGGGCTCCAGAAGCGCGCCGCGCTGAGCCTCAACGCACTGGCGCGCCACCTCGACCAGAACGGGGACGAGATCGTGTTCGTCGATTATAATGGCGCCGACGCGCTGCCGACGTTCCCCGAAGCCATCGCCGATACGCTGACGCCGGAGACCCGCCGGAAGATCCGGGTGATCAGGGTGCGTCCGGCCTATCACCGCCGCCTCGCGCGCGTGGGCGATCCGCCGGTGATGGAGGCTGTCGCGCGCAACATAGGCCTGCGGCGCACGGCGCCGGGCAATCGCTGGGTGCTGTCCACCAACAGCGATGTCGTGCCGATCGGCGACGGCGGGCCCAGCCTCTCAGCCCGCGCCGCCACGCTGGCCGACGGCCATTACGGGGCGCCGCGCTACGAGCTGCCGGCGCTGCTCTGGACGCTGCTGGATCGGCGGGATGCGACGGCGGCGGCGGCGCGGATCGTCGACTGGGCCCGCACGCTGCGCCTTGACGAGATCGTCCGGCATCCCGACCCCGCGATCGGTTTCGACGCGCCGGGCGACTTCCAGCTCGCGCTGCGCGCCGATCTCCTAGCCATCGCCGGTTTCGACGAGCGGATGCGTCGCGGCTGGCATGTGGATTCCAACCTCGCCCGGAGGCTCGCGATGCTGCGCGGCGACGTGCGCGTCGTGCCGGACGGGCCTCGGATCTATCATTGCGAGCATACCCGCCTGTCGTCAGCCAAGCACGCCGGCGGCCGTGGGGAGGACGCGGCGGCCGCCTTCTTCGACGCGGCGGCCGGACCCGTTCCACCGGGTCAGGAGCACGAATGGGGCGCCCCGGACGCCGCGTTCGAGTGCTTCGCGCTGGAGACGCCCCCCTCCGCTGCGCTGCCGGCGGCGCTCGCGCGGCAAATCGCGGACCGCGCCGAGCCCGGCGCTGACGCCACCTCGCCGCCGGAGGCGCTCTACGGCCCGGCGTCGTTCGACGCGCCGCCGCGGCGCGAGGCCCACATGGCGACCCATGTCGTCGACGCCCTGGCCGGTGTCGCGCCGGACGCGCGGATCGCCTGGTTCTGCGGCGAGACTGGACTGGCGGCGCTCGTCGCGGCCGCGCTAGCCGCCGCCGGGCGACCGGACGGCGTCATGATTCCGGGCGAAGCGGTCGCCCGAGCTGGGATCGACGCGCCGCTTAGGCGCGTCGACGGCATGACGGCGCTCCGCGCTGCGGACGTCATCGTGATCGACTTTCCCGGCGCCGAGGCGCCGGAGGCGATGCGGGCATCCGTGTGGGAATGGTTCGGGCTCGTCGTACGCGATGAGACGCGCCGCCAGGCCGGTGGCGCCGAGCCGCGCAGCATCGTCGCCGTGAACGCCATTCACAACCTTTGTGAGACGGCGGTCCTCGCGCACATGGACTGCGTCCTGGCGCCGTTCACGACGCGCCTGCGCTGCGGCCGCGTGCGGCCGCGTCCTGCGGGCCCGGTTCCGCTGCTTGACGCGCTCACACCGGGCACCGCTGGAGTCCGCGCCGGCGGCCGCATCGCCAGCGCGCCAGGCGTCCAGGGCCATGTCTTCTTCGGCCCCTACGTCCGTCCTGCCCCCGGCCGCTACCGTGCCCACGTGGCGCTGGCCGCCAAGCCCGGTCCTCGGTCGAGGCTGGTGCTGGAGGCGGGGATAGGCGCGCTGTTTCTCGCACAGCGCGAGGTCGCCATGCGCGCTGCGCCGCCGGGCGACCTCGAGCTCGTCTTTGAGGCGCCGCCGTCGGTCGTGCGTCCCGACCATCCCGGGCTAGAGCTGCGGCTCTGGACCGACGGGTCGGCCGCCCTGGTCGTCGAAGGCGTCTCGCTCTGCGCGGAGGACTGATCGCGCCCCGCCCCACTTGGGCGCCCGTCCGCTGAAGGGCGGATCGCCGGCTCCATGCCGGCCGCGCCATGCCGCCTTAGTCGCGCCGGTTCCTGCGGGCGTCGTCGCCCTGCAACCTGCGCAGGTCGCCATCGATCATCTCGCGCACGATGTCCTTCAGCCCGCTGACATGCCGCCAGCCGAGCTTGTCGCGCGCCTTGCTCGCATCGCCGATCAGCAGGTCTACCTCGGTGGGGCGGAAATAGCTGGGATCGACGCGGACCAGAATGCGCCCGTCGCGCGCGCAGCGCCCGGTCTCCTCGACTTTCGCTCCCTCCCAGACGATCTCGCGCCCCGTCTCGGCGAAGGCCAGTTCTACGAAGCGGCGCACGGAGTGCGTCTCGCCCGTGGCGAGCACATAGTCGTCGGGCGTGTCCTGCTGGAGAATGCGCCACATCCCCTCGACGTAGTCTCGCGCATGGCCCCAGTCGCGGCGCGCGTCGAGATTGCCGAGAAAGAGGCACTGCTGCAGGCCGAGGTGAATTCCGGCCGCCGCGCGGGTGATCTTGCGGGTGACGAACGTCTCGCCGCGGATCGGGCTTTCGTGATTGAATAGGATGCCGTTCGACGCGTGCATCCCATAGGCCTCGCGATAGTTCACGGTCATCCAGTATGCGTAGAGCTTCGCCACGGCGTAGGGCGAACGCGGATAGAATGGCGTGGTCTCGCGCTGCGGCGTCTCCTGGACGAGGCCGTAGAGTTCGGAGGTCGAGGCCTGGTAGAAGCGTGTCCGCTCGCTCATGCCCAGAATGCGGATCGCCTCCAGCAGGCGCAGCGTTCCGAGACCGTCGGCGTTGCCGGTGTATTCGGGGGTATCGAAGCTGACCTGGACATGGCTCTGGGCGGCCAAATTGTATATCTCGTCCGGCTGCGTCTCCTGCACGATCCGGATCAGGTTGGTGGCGTCGGTCATGTCGCCGTAATGCAGGTGGAATCGGACGCCGTCTTCGTGCGGATCCTGATAGAGATGGTCGATCCGCTCGGTGTTGAACGAGGATGATCTGCGTTTCACCCCGTGCACGACGTACCCCTTGCTGAGCAGGAGTTCGACCAGATACGCTCCGTCCTGGCCGGTGACGCCGGTGATCAGGGCTGTCTTAGTCATGCTTAGAGATCGCCCTTCTGACTTGTCCGAAGCGGCGGTTCGCACTCTGCCGTCGCACTGCGCCGATCCGCCACCGCCCGCAGCGGCGCTGAGGCGCGCCGCCAAGCCGTGCGTGTCTAAGTGGTGCGACATCGGCTTGGCAAGTCAGGTTTGCGACTGCGCTTTGCCGGGCGCTCCGGCCGGGCTGACGGCGGGAGCGACCCACGTAGGCTGGACCGAAAACCGCCTCTCGTCTACGGGTTTCGCCGCAGTCCCCATGCCGCCGGCGGCATGGGGACTGCGCCGCCCAGTCGGGTTCGTGGCCGCCGAGAGAGGATCCCGACACAAGCGCATGGACACATCGCCATCGGTCAAGATCAGCCTTCGTCGCGGCCGGCCGCCAATGCGCGCAGGCCGGGGGGCGGGACGGACGATCGCCGCAGCGGGTCCTGCGCCGTGATCGGACGTCTCGTGGTTCCCGCGCTGCCGATCGATACGCCGCAAGCCTTGTTCGACATCTCCCGCCTGATGCGACAGCGCGGACGCGGCTTCGGAACCGGCGTGGACCGGATCGACCTGGCCATCGGGCTGGCGCTCTCGGCGCGGTTCGGCGAGGCCTGCCGCTTCGTCCACGCCACGCCGGCCGGGCCGGCGCTGGTTCCGCGCGAGATCGCCCTTGCCGCCCTCGGCGCGCTGGCGCGGCGCTGGGACGCGGCTGCCATGGGAGAGCGCGGGGCTCCGGCCCGCGACCCGCGCT
This sequence comes from uncultured Rhodobacterales bacterium, assembly GCA_964352995.1. Taxonomy (GTDB): domain Bacteria; phylum Pseudomonadota; class Alphaproteobacteria; order Rhodobacterales; family Rhodobacteraceae; genus Rubrimonas. The sequence continues at coordinate 1,064 of CAYGUQ010000231.1, read as the reverse complement.
GGAGCGTCGCGGCGAACCTTCTGGTCGGCGTCGCGCGCGGGGTCTTCGGCGGGTTCCACGCCGTCGCAACCCCGGAGACGACCTACGTCAACGCCTCGCATTCAGGCCTTCCGGGCGAATTCGGCGCACTCGACCGTGTCGATCCGCGCCGCCGCATGCGCCGGCTCGCCTACATCCACGACATCATTCCAGTGGAGTATCCCGAATACCAGACGCCGCGCAGCGCCGCCCGGTTCGAGACGTTTCTCAATACGCTCGCGGCCGCGCCTATCCGCTTCGCCACCAATTCGGTCGATACGGCGCGGCGGCTGGCCGCCCACGGCGCCGCGCGCGGGTGGCGCATCGAGGGCGTCGATCCCCTGCCTCCGGTGTTCGAGCAGACCGGCGCGACTCTCGCCGGCGCTGCTTCGCCGCGCCCTGCGGTGCGCGCCATACTCACGGCGCCCGAGTCGTTCTTCATCGTCATCGGCACCATCGAGCCGCGCAAGAACCATCTGCTGCTCCTTAACCTCTGGCGTGATCTTGTCGCGACGGGCGTCGCGGCGCGGCTGGTCGTCGTCGGCCGGCGCGGCTGGGAGAACGAGATGGTCGTGGACATGCTCGACCGCTGCGCGGCCATCGCGCCCCATGTCAGCGAGTTCGGCGACCTCTCCGACGCGGAGACGCTGGCGCTGCTGAAGGGGGCGCGGGCGCTGCTGTTTCCCTCCTTCGCCGAGGGGCTGGGCCTGCCGCTGATGGAGGCCGCCGCGGTGGGGACGCCGGCCATCGTCTCCGACCTGCCGGTGTTCCGCGAGATCGCGCCGCCGGGGACCCTCTTTCTCGACCCGCTCGACGGGTCGGGCTGGGTCCGGGCGATCCGCGCGCGGCTGCGCTGAAGGCGGCCCCGTGGGACGAGGAGCGCCCCCACTGCTGCCGCCGGCTGCGCCGGGCTGGCCGTCGCCTCTGCCGGCAGGGCCGGCTGGCCGGGCGCCGTTCGAGCGGGCTTCCGCCGCCGCCGCGCTGGCGCGCATCCGCGCGGAGACGCTGTGGTGGCCGGCGTCCCGGGCGGGCGCGCCGGCCACCAC
>CAYGUQ010000230.1:0-6998 GCA_964352995.1 uncultured Rhodobacterales bacterium | reverse complement strand
CTGATGCTCACGCTGGGCAGGCGCGTGCTGGCCGCCGACGCCGACATGCGGCGCGTCACCGTCCGGGGCGAGCAGCGTGGCCCCGGAAGGCAGCAGGGCGCGGGTCTCGGGAAAGACGCGGTTGGTCGCGACAATCTTCATGGCGCGCTACTTCAGGGCTCGGCGCAGCGTCGCGCCGAGGCCATCCACCACGACCACGCAGGCCAGGATCGCCAGCAGGATCGCCGAGACCTGATCGTACTGCAGCAGCCGCAACGCGGCCATGAGCTCGAACCCGATGCCCCCCGCGCCCACGATGCCCAGCACGGCTGAAGCGCGGAAATGGTACTCCCACCGATAGATGGTGATGTCAGCCAACTGCGGCGCCACCTGCGGCAGCACTGCGTGCAGGATTGTCGCCATCGGCGTGCAGCCTGCCGCGCGTGCGGCCTCGACCGGCGCCGGGTCCACATGCTCGATAGCCTCGGCGTAGAACTTGGCGACCATGCCGACCGAATGCAGCGCCAACGCAAGCACGCCAGGCAGCGCGCCGAAGCCTACGGCCGCCACAAACAGCACGCCCATGATCAGTTCGGGGACTGAGCGCAGGAAGGAGAGCAAGGTGCGCGTGAGCTGATACACCGCCCGGTTCGGCGTCGTATTGGGCGCCGCCAACAGCGCCAGCGGCAAAGACAGCACGACCGCCAGCGCCGTGCCCGCGATGGACATGGCCAGCGTGTCCACCAGCGGCTCGATCCAGCGCCGCCAACGCGAGAAGTCGGGCGGCGTCATCTCGTCGAACAACTGCGCCAGCGCCGGCCCGCCCTCCACCAGCCGGCGGACGTCAAAGAAGCCGGTCAGCCACAGCGCGGCGAGGCATATGGCCACGATGAACGCCGCCAGCGCGCCGCCGCGCAGAGCCGCGCGCCGCTCCGCGCCGAGCAGCGCGGCGTAGGAGGCGGCGACCGGCGCCGCCTCCCGCTCGCGAAGGGTCGGCTCAGCTGGCAAGGTCGAGCTCCAGCAGCGTCGCCATCTCGCGCAGCACGTCATAGTCGGCGTCAGTCGCGGGCGCGAGGCCCTCGACGCGGAACAGCGACAGGATCTCGGCGTCGTCCAACTCGAGGAAAGCCGCGCGGATCCGGTCCTTCAGCGCACCGTCGAGATAACCCTGCATCACCATCGGATAGTTCGGGATCGGGGCGGAATAGCCGAGGATCCGAACCTTCGCAGCGTCCAGCCGGCCATCTTCGACCAGCACCTTGAAGATTTCCTCCGACAGCCCGCCGGCCGGAACCTGACCGGCGGCGACGGCGCGCGCCACGGCGTCGTGCTTGCCCAGATGCACGACCTCGTAATCGTCGTCCCCGTTAAGCCCGGCCTTGGCCAGCACCGTGCGCGGGGCGAGGTGGGAAGACGTCGAAGCCTGATCGCCGAATGCGAAGGGCTTGCCGCGCACGTCCTCGTAGCTCTGTACCGGGCCGTCCGCCGTGGCGATCAGGATCGAGCGGTAGGTGGGCGCGCCGTTGGCGACGCCGACGGCGAATGGCTCCAGCTCCGGCGCGCGCGACTTCGCCAGGACGTAGGACAGTGGTCCGAAATAGGCGACTTCGATGCGGCCGAAGCGGGCCGCCTCGATCATCGAGGAGTAGTCGGTGGTGACGATGATCTCGATCTCTCGCCCAAGGCGCTCGGCGAGATAGACCTTCAGCGGCTCTGCGTTCTGAATGATGGTCGCGGCGTTCTCGTCGGGCAGCAGCGCGACGCGGATCACGTCGGGGTTCTCGCGGCTGTCGGCGGCGGCGAGGCCGGGCAGGACGGCGGCGGCGGCGAGGGCCAGCGCGGTCTCGCGACGGGTCATGGTCATCGGCGTTCTCCGTTGATCGAGGGGGTGATGGAAAGGATCACTCGGCGGCGGCGGCGGCGGCGGCGGCGATCGGCGGTTCTTCAGCGCCGCCGTAGATCCGCCGCAGCGCGGCGTCGTCCAACGCGTCCGGACCGCCGCGAAACACGATGCGGCCGCCGGCCAGACCGACGATCTCGTCGGCGAAGCGGCGCGCCAGCTCGACCTGATGCAGGCTGACCACAGCGGTGATGCCGTCCTCTGCGCAGATGCGGCGCAAATCCGACAGCACCCGCTCGGAAGTGGCCGGATCGAGGCTCGCGACCGGCTCGTCCGCAAGCACCAGCGTCGGCTCCTGCGCCAGCGCACGGGCTACGCCGACGCGCTGCTGCTGGCCGCCGGACAGGTTGTCGGCCCGCGTCAGCGCGCGTTCCAGAAGCCCTACCCGCTCAAGCGACGCCAGAGCGATCAGCCTGTCCGCGCGCGGCAGCGGCAGCAGGGTGCGCAGCGCGGCATGGCGCGCGATCCGGCCGGTCAGCACGTTTGACAGGGCGGTCATGCGGCCAATCAGGTGATGGTGCTGGAAAATCATGCCGGTCTGCCGACGATGCGCGCGCAGGGCGGCGCGGCTCGCGAAGATCGAGCCGCCGTCGCGCCGCGTCACCGCCCCCTCGGTCGGTCGCGCGAGACCGTTCAGGCAGCGCAGCAGGCTGGACTTGCCTGCCCCCGAAGGACCGAGCAGCACGAGGAAGCGCCCCTGCGCGGCCTCCAGATCCGTCGGATGCAGCGCCGTCACACCGTTCGGGTAGGTCAGCGACAGTCGTTCAGCGCGGATCATGAGGTTTGCGACCTGCTGTCAGCGAAACTGAAACGGAACGCTTGTCCGTTCGCATTCTGTTAACGGGCTGCGATGTCAGCGCCATGACGGCCAGGCGAAGTTCTGACGACAGACATGGCCCAAAATCTGCTGGCTCCGGCGGTGATCACGAGCCGTCGCCGCCAATCAATCGGCGATGCGAATAAGCGGTTCCAGCGAAGACAGGGCATCGCTGCGGCGCGCCAGCAGCATGGGCTGCTCGCGTCGGGCGCATGGCCTCATCGCCAAGGGCCTCGGAGCCTGAACGGCGATATGCGAGCAGGCGCCGGGAGGCGACCCCCACTGTCGACAAATCCGGCGTTTATGACGCTGATCAGCGTTTACGCCGCCCGCCGATCCACAATGCTTCTTCCGAATTGCGCGGATCATCCGGGATCATAGCGTTCGCCCCGCCCGGCCACGCCCCATTCCGGTCCGCGGCGCCGCGCCGCTCATGAACGGAGCTCCGGCGAAGGGCCGCATCTCCGCCCTCACTGGCGAGTGTCGCCATCGCGGGCGCATCGCATCGCCATCACGTCGCAACACCACCACACCGGCGAACTGCGCGGCCAGGCCCCATCGAGGGGCCCGTCCACGCCGCAGGCTTCGACGGCCTCAGCCAGCGCCGGCGGCCCGTGGCCGCCGCGCGCAGTCGCGCGGGCGTCGGCGCGGGGCGGCCCGCCTGCTTGCCGTCCGTCCTCGCTCGCCAGCCCCAGCGCCGCGCCTGCGCTCCGGTCGCCCCGCGCCCCAATCGGGCGCAGGCCGACGCTCCGCTCCGGCGCGGCGCACGGGTTCATCCGGCGGCTGCGGTGCGGACGTGCTGGCGCAGGCTCACGACAACCGCACGCACGCACGCCCTCCAAGCATATCCTAAGTGCGGATGATACGAAGGGGCGAAACGACCGCGTCAAGCCCCCGAAAAATAAAGCCGCCGGTCAGAAGTGCGCTGCGCGCCAATTTTAAGCAAGAAGGCCGGGCGGCCGCTTCGCTTTGATTTTTCGTCCTGCGGCTGAAACAATTCGTGAGGAAACCTCACCAACTGTTTCAGGGGCTGGAGCACGGCCGTTTCGCCTTCGTCCGTGACCTTCACGGACAGCAGGGAGGCCGTGCGCGGTGCACGGCCGAAGCTGCCGGGAGGCGCCTCCCATGACAGCCATCATCACCATCCTCGACGACGAGATCGTCATCGCCCCGCTTCGCGACGACGAGGGTCTGCCAGACGACGAGGACCAAGCGGGCGGACACTACTGCCACTGCGCAGAGGAATACACCGCTCTGCCCTGCTCCTGTCGCCCGGACTTCAAGGGCTGAACAGCAGCGCCTGACCTTCCGAGACCGACCGCAAAGGCAAAGCGCCGGTGAGAGCCGGCGCCAGCGCATCCGCGAGCCAGAGAAAGCCCGCTCTCCCCTCAACCGGCCCACACGCGGCCAGCCACAAGGATCACCGCCATGAGCATCTACGACGACATCGAAGCCTTCGGCATGACCGGCGACGACTACGTCCCGCCCCTCGCCGACCACGACGCCATCGCCCAGATGGCCAACGCCGCCGTCGCGGGCTTCCTCGAGGCGCTCGCCGAGAGCGGCCTCAACCACGTCGCCGCCAGCATCGGCTGGGGCGTCGTCAACGCAGTTCATCGCGAGATCGAACGGCTCGAGCGCAAGTCCGACGCCAACGCCGCCGAGATCCGAGATCTCATGACGACCCAGGACGGCTCGGAAGTCCGCGACGTCGAACTGCAGGACGCCATGACCGCCCAGGAGCGCATGGAGGAACTGCGCGACGCGCTCTCGACCGTCCGCGAAGCCGCGGCCGAGGCCTACGCGACGGCCACGGGCGACCCCTGGCTGCCCCGCTCCGGCTCCAGAACCGGACACGGCGTCACCGCCGCCCAGATCGACGCCCGCGCGATGCTGAGGGCGCAGCGCGAGCAGCGCGTCGCCGAACTCAATCCGCAGGGCCCGAAGTTCATCGTCACCGGCCATGTCGACTGGACCGACGTCGACGCGGTGTTCGCCGCGCTCGACAGGCTGCGCGAGCGACGGCCCGACATGGTCATCGTCACCCGCAACGCCCGCGGCGCGGAACTCATCGCCCGCAAATGGGCCGCCCAGCGCGGGATCGACCAGATCACGGTCACACCCAACTGGTCGCTCGGCAAGCAGGCCGCCTTCAAGGCGGTGGACGCCGCGCTCGAACTGAAGCCCGCCGGCGTCGTCACCTTCGAGGACGCAGCCCACCCGGCGAACGGGATCACGCTGAACCTCGTCCAGAAAGCCGCCGCCAAACGCATCGCCGTCTGGCGCGTCGGCCGCAAGGACGGCGGGGCTGCAAACGCGGCCTGAACCGCATCACCGATACGCGACGCCCGGGCCCTGAGCCTGGGCGTCGCACTTTTTTGCGGCGTGCAGGCGAAAGGGCAGGGCGCCCGACTGCTGCGGCAGCGCCGCCAATCACCCGCTTCGCCCCGACCGCGAGCGCCCCGCAAAGTGAGAGGGCCGTTCGGCCTGCGCGAGCCGCTTCGGGCTCGCAAGAGAGTTCACCCCCCCTCGAAAGGATCACTCCCATGGCCACCCTTGGCATCGTCACCCGCCGTCCCGCCGATGGCGCGATCACCGGCAAGCTCGAGATGAAGTCCTACACCGGCCGCGTGCTCTTCGCCCCGGCGGCCAAGCGCTCCGACGCCGCGCCCGACTTCCGCATCTACGGCGAGGCCGCCGGCGGCGGACGCTTCGAGATGGGCGCGGCATGGACGAAACTGCGCGCAGACGGCTCGGGCACGTTCATTTCGGTCAAGCTCGACTACCCCGAGCTGCCCGCGCCGATCTACGCCACTCTCGGCCAGCTCGCCGAGCAGGACGACGAGGACGTTCTCGCCGTCATCTGGAACCGCCCCGACCCGGCCCGCGCCGGCGCACCCGGCGACCCGTTCGCCCGTCTCGCCACCGCCGCCTGACCCGCGCCTGCGCAAGCGTCCGTCTCGAGCCGAGGCGGGCGCCCGAAAGCGAAAGGCCCCACGGGGCCGAGGCGAGCCGGCTCCGGCTCGCAAGAGAGTCCATCCCCTCCATCAAAGGAACCAACCCAATGGCCACCATCGGCACCGTAACCCGTCGCTCCGACGCAACCTACGCCGGCACGCTCCAGCTCAAGAGCTACACCGGCAAGACGCTGTTCCGCCCGACGGGCGCGACTGGCGACAAGGCGCCCGCCTACCGCATCTACGGCGCCGGCGATCACGGCGGCGCGTTCGAAATGGGCGCCGCCTGGATCAAGATGCGCACCGACGGCACGGGCACGTTCGTCTCCGTCAAGCTCGACTACCCCGAACTTCCCTCGCCGATCTACGCCACCCTCGGTCGAGCCGCCGACCAGGACGACGACGACGTCTTCGCCGTCATCTGGAACCGTCCCGACCCCAATCGCGCGGCCGGCGGCATCGCGGGAGATCCCTTCGCCGCACTCGGCGGCATGCCCGACGCTGCGCCCGACCCCATCGATCCGCTCGAGGCGATGGCCCCGGCCGACGCGCCCAAGGCGAGGCGCGGCAAGCCCGCGCTCGTCGGCGACAATTCAGCGGATCGCGACTGAACACGCTCTCGCTATCGACTTTCGATGTGGGCGTCCGGCGAAAGCCGGGCGCCCTTCGTCTTGCACGGCGCGCCGAAAGCGTCGGGCGGCGCATTGAGGGCCGCGCGACCGGCCGCCGCCGAGCAAAGCCAGCTCATTTTGAACCGTCGCGGGACCTCGTCCGACAACCGGTTAATGCAAGTTCAAAAAGGTGCAAGACCATGGAACCCGTCATCATCGTCGACATCGCACGCGACATTTCCCTCGACGACGACTTCACAAGCCTGCGCGAGGCGGTCGAACTAGCCAACGCGCGCGGCGGGGCGGACATCATCCGCTTCGCGGAGGACGTGCGCGAGATCCGCCTGACTGAGGGCGAATTGGTCGTCACCGACGCGCTGACGGTGAGCGGCGGGGTGATCATCAGCGGCGACGCGCTCGGCGACGATGCGCTCACGTCCCGCGGCCTCACCGACGTCGCCGCCTCCGGAGCGGAGCGGCTCGACGACAACAGCCGCATCTTCAACGTGCAGGCCGACGTTGCGCTCACGCTGGAAGGCCTCGCGCTGACCGGCGGCCGAACGGACGATGCCGGCGGCGCGGTGCGCAGCGAGGGCGACGTGCGGGTGCTGAGCAGCGTCATGGAGGGCAACAGCGTGGATGGCCCGAACGCGTTCGGCGGCGGCGCGATCGCCGCGGGCGGCGTCGCGGTGGGCCAGAACGGCGTCGTGACGCTGCGCGAGAGCATCGTCGCC
>CAYGUQ010000229.1:0-7003 GCA_964352995.1 uncultured Rhodobacterales bacterium | reverse complement strand
GGCGAGCGCCAACGCCGCCGGGATCAGCGCGAGGACGAAGGCCCAGAGCGCGGCGCCGCCGGGCGATCCGGCGGGCTGGCTGACGGGCGCGCTGATCGCGGGGCTGCTGCTGTTCGGCGTCGTGTTCGCGCTGAACTCCTCGCTGCACTCCTACCTGATCCTCGCCTTCACGAAGGCCGACCGCGTGACCATGGACGTGGGCTTCTACTACGGCGCCAACGCCGCGGGGCGGCTGCTGGGAACGCTGCTCTCCGGCCTCAGCTACCAGGCGGGCGGCCTGCCGCTCTGCCTCGCGACCGCTGCGGCGATGGCGCTGGCCAGCTGGGTCTGCGCCCGGCGGCTGATGGCCGCGACGGGGTGAGACGGGACGGTTGCCGGCGGGGACCGCTCGCCGCTAGCATGAACGCGGGAGGCGCTGCATGCAGGGCGGGCTGACGCGCAGGGCGGCGGTGGCCGCCACCTTGTCGGCGGTCGCGACGCCGGGGCGGTCCGCGATCCGCTTCCGACTGGGCTTGACGCCCGTGTTCCTCGACAACGACGCCGAGCTGGTGGGCGCGCTCCGCGCCGCGCTCGGCGAGCGGATGGGCGGCCCGGTCGAACTCGTCCAGCGGCGCAGCTATCAGGAGGTCACCGGCCTTCTGCTCGAGGGCGCGATCGACGCCGCGTGGCTCTGCGGCTATCCCTACCTTCAGCACGAGGACGCGCTGGCGCTGATCGCCGCCCCGGTCTGGCGCGGGAGGCCGCTCTACCGATCGTTCCTCATCGTCGCAGAGGGCGACGCGGCGACCGGGCTCGACGATCTGCGCGGCGGGACGCACGCCTTCTCCGACCCCGACAGCAACTCAGGCTGGCTGGTGACCGCGTCCGATCTTGCGCGCATGGGCGAGCGGCCGGAGGGCTTCTTCGGGCGCGCGATCTTCACCTGGGGCCATCGCAACGTCGTGCGCGCCGTGGCGAGCGGGTTGACGCGCTCGGGCAGCGTCGACGGCTATGTCTGGGAGGCGCTGGCGACGGCGGAGCCAGGGCTGGCCGCCCGAACCCGCGTGATCGCCCGGTCCGAGGAGCTCGGCTTTCCGCCCTTCGTCGCGCGACGCGACCGCGGCGAGCGGCCCGGGAGCGCGGCCTTCCGCGATGCGCTGCTGGGCTTGTCGGAAAGCGCCGCGGGGCGCGCGGCGCTCGCCCTGCTGCGCCTTGACGGCTTCGCGCCGTGCGAGCGGGCGCTCTATGACGGGATCGCCGCGCGGATGCGCGACGTGGCGGGGCTGCGGTGATCGCGCGCCTGCTCGGCCGCCTGCCGCTCGCGCTGCGCGCGCCCCTGCTCGCGGCGGCGCTGATGGCCCCGATGGGACTGCTGGCCTCGCAGCTTGCGCTGTCGGCGCTGGCGCGGGCGCAGGAGGCGCGGCTGACCGAGCTCGCCCGGCTGCATATGGACGGCCTGTCGATCGCTCTGGGCCCGGCGGTGCTGCGGCGCGACGTCTGGGAGGTCTACGACACGCTCGACCGCGCCGCGAACGCGGGCGACGGCAGGCGGATGCGGCTGACGGCGGTCGCCGACGACGCCGGGCGCGTGCTGGCGGCCAGCGACCCGCTGCGCGCGCCGACCGACGGCCCGCTCTCCGCGCTGACCGACGGGGCCCAGCCGCTCGACGCGGTCGCGCTGTCGGCCGACGCGACCATTCGCTTGCTGGCGCCGCTGGCCTATCAGGGCCGCACGGTCGGCGCGATCCTGACCGAGCTCGACGTGTCCGACCTCGTCGCGGAGCGGCGGCGGGCCGCGCTGCTGCTTCTGCTCGGCAACGGCCTCGCCACAGCCGCGCTGGCGCTGGCGGGCTACGTCGCGATGCGCCGCGCGCTGCGGCCCGTCGCCCAGCTTGCCGGGCGCATGGGCGCGGCCGGGGGCGCGCCGGCGCCGATACCCGACGCCGCGATCCCCGCCGGCGACACCGAGGTCGCGCGGCTGTTCGGCGCCTACAACGGCATGGTCGGCGCCATCGCGGCGCGCGCCGAGGCCGAGCGACGTCTGGCGGCGCGAGAGCGGCTGGTCAGTCTCGGACGGCTCGCCGCCTCGCTGGCGCACGAGATCAACAACCCGCTCGGCGGGATGCTGGCCGCGGTGGACACCGTCGAACGCTACGCCGACCGGCCGGATACGGTGCGCGCTTCGGCCGCCCTGCTGGCGCGGGGGCTGAGGCGATTGCGCGACGTGGCGCGCGTCGCCCTCGACCACGATCGCCTGGAGGACGCGGCGCCGCTGTCGGCGCGGGATTTCGACGACCTGCGGCTGCTCGTGACGCCCGAGACGGCGCGCCTCGACCAGTCGCTCGGCTGGACCGTCTCGGCCGACGACGCGGCGCTCGCGGACCTGCCGGCCGCCAAGGTCCGGCAGGTCGCGCTCAATCTCCTGCTCAACGCTTCGGCGGCGGCCGGCCGCGGCGGCGCGGTCTCGCTGGCGCTTGCGGCGGCGCCGGACGCGGTGCGGCTCGTCGTGCGCGACGACGGGCCGGGGCTGGACGCGGCCGCGCGGGAACGCCTGCTCGGCGACGGCCCCGTCCCCGAGGGCGGCGGCCTCGGCCTGAGGATCACGCGCGATCTGGTGTTCGGGTTGAGCGGGCGGATCGAGCCGACGCGCGAGTACGGCCTCACGACGATCGCCGTCGTCTTTCCCCGCCCCGGCGTGGGAGCGTCCGCATGAGCTTTCGCGACCGACGCATCGTCCTGATCGAGGACGACGAGATCATGGGCGCCTCGCTCGCTCAGCGGCTCGACCTGGAGGGCGCGGAGGTGGTCTGGCGGCGGCAGGCGCTGCGCGGGCTCCACGCGGTCCGCACGCCCCCCGCGCCCATAGACGCCGTGGTGTGCGACATCCGCCTGCGCGACGGCTCGGGCGAGGCGCTCTTCGTCGAACTCGGCCGCACCATGACGCCGCCGCCCTTTCTGTTCATCACCGGGCAGTCGGGCGTCGATCAGGCCGTGCGCCTGCTGCGCGCCGGCGCGGCGGACTATCTCGCGAAGCCCTTCGAGATGGCGGTGTTTCTCGAACGGCTGGCGCGGCTGATGCCGCCGCGCTCAGGCGAGGTCGCCGAACCCGTGCTCGGCCCGTCGCGCGCCGCGCAGGCGGTCGAGACGCAGGCCGCGCAGGCGGCGGCGCAGGACGCGCTCCTTGCGCGGCTGCGCGCGGGCCCGCAGTGGCGGCTGATCGCCGCCTGCGGCCCGAGGCTCGGCGAGCGCGTCGCCGCCGGCGGCTTCCGCGCCGACCTCTACTACCTGATGGCGGCGCGCGAGATCGACATCCCGCCGCTCGGCGCCCGCCCCGAGGACGCGGTCTGGCTGATGCGGCGGCTGTTCGAGGCGCTCAACGCCCGCCGCGCGCGGCCGCTCGCCGGCCTCTCGGGCCTCGCCGAGGACGCCGTCCGCGCCCACGACTGGCCGGGAGGCGGGCGCGAACTGCGCGCGCGGCTGGCCCGCGCCGTGGAGATGGCGTCCGGCGAGCGGCTCTATCCGGCCGACCTCTTTCCCGAGCGCGGCGTCGAACCGGGTTTCCTGTCGCTGGGCGAGGCGCGCGACGCGGCCGAGCGCGCGCAGATCATCGCCGCGCTCGCCCGCACCGGCGGGCAGGTCGCCGAGGCGGCGAAGCTGCTGCGCGTCTCGCGCACCACCTTGTGGGAGAAGATGCAGAAGCTCGGACTCTGACCGCCGGGCGACGTTCGGAAATCCGAACGTAGCGAAAACCCTTTCATTTCGAAACGCCTCCCGCAGCGCCGCAAGATCCTCCGCGCAATCGAGCGCAGATCGTCCGCCCGCTATGCTGTTCGGCAAAGAACAAGCCAGCTCCCGGGAGGAGACAACCATGAAATGCGATCGACTCGTCGACGCCGGTCGGCGACAGTTCCTGCGTGGAAGCGGGGTCGCCGCGGTCGGCGCCGCCGCCGCCGCGACTGTCGGCGCTCCGGCCAGGGCTGCGCCTGCGCTCGCCCGCGTCGCCTATCCCTCGTCCCGCCTCGCCAATCTCGCTGACCTGACGGTCGACGAGCCGATGGACATCGCCTACCCCGACCCCGACAGTCCCGGCGTGCTGATCAAACTCGGAACCGCAGTCCCCGGCGGCGTCGGCCCGGACGGCGACGTCGTCGCCTACTCGGTGCTCTGCCCGCACAAGGGCTGGCAGCTGCAGTACAACGCCTCCGACAGGACGCTGAACTGCCCCGGCCACTGGTCGCGCTTCGATTGCGAGGCCGGCGGCCTTCAGGTCTTCGGCCACGCCACCCAGAACCTGCCCCAGTTCACGCTGCGCGTGGACGACGCGGGCGACATCCACGCGGAGGGCGCCGACGAGCTGATCTACGGCCGCCTTTCGAACGTGCTCGGCTGAGGGAGGGATCGATGGCCTACAAGCGACAGATCGACCGGCTGCCGATCATCCCGGCGGACGCGAAAGTCCACAACGTCACCTGCCACTACTGCATCGTCGGCTGCGGCTACAAGGCCTACACGTGGCCGATGAACGCGCAGGGCGGCACCGCGCCCGGCGAAAACTGGGCGGGCGTCGACCTTGCGCAGGCGCAGGGTCAGGAGACCGACGCCTGGTACGCGCCCTCGATGTACAACGTCGTCAGGCAGGACGGCCGCGACGTCCACCTCGTGATCAAGCCTGACGCCGACTGCGTGGTGAACTCGGGGCTCGGTTCGGTGCGCGGGGCGCGGATGGCGGAGAACCGCCGCTCCGACGTCACCGGCACCCAGCAGCAGCGGCTGACCGATCCGCTGGTGTGGCGCTACGGAACCTGGCAGCCAACGAGCTGGGACGACGCGCTCGATCTCGCGGCGCGGGTGACGGCGCGGGTGATCGAGCAGGACGACGAGGACGAGCTCTTCGTCTCGATGTTCGACCACGGCGGCTCGGCGGGCGGCTACGAGAACACCTGGGGCACCGGCAAGCTCTACTTCGGCTCGATGAAGGTGAAGCACTGCCGCATCCATAACCGTCCCGCCTACAACTCCGAGGTGCACTCCTCGCGCGACATGGGCGTGGACGAGCTGAACTACGCCTACGAGGACTACGGGCTGACCGACACGATCATGCTGGTCGGCGCCAATTCGCTGGAGACGCAGACCAACCTGTTCCTCAACCACATGGTCCCCGGCATGCGCGGCGGCGCGAAGGTGATCGTCGTGGACCCCCGCCGCACCGTGACCGTCAACGCCTGCGAGGAGGCGGCGGGGGCGGAGAACGTGCTGCACCTGCAGATCAACTCCGGCACGGACCTCGCGCTCTTCAACGCGCTGCTGACCGAGATCGCCGACAAGGGCTGGACCGACAGCGCGTTCATCGCCGCCTCGACCCTTCAGGGCGGCGTAGCGGTCCCGCAGGACGAGGCGCATCCGGCTGCGCTCGGCGGGTTCGACGCGGCGCTGGCGGCGGTGCGGATGTCGCTGGACGATGCGGCCGACATCTGCGGCGTGCCGGCGGCGGACATCGCCAAGGCCGCCGCCTGGATCGCCGAGCCCCGGGACGGTCGGCGCGCGCGGTGCGTGACGGCCTACGAGAAAGGGATCATCTGGGGCAACGACAACTACCGCACCGTCGGCGCGCTGGTGAACCTCGGGCTCGCCACCGGCAACATCGGCCGCGAAGGCGGCGGCGTCTGCCGGCTGGGCGGGCATCAGGAGGGCTACTACCGCCCCGGCGACGGCCATGTCGGCCGCCCCGCCCCCTACATCGACCAATTGATCATCGCAGGGCGCGGCAAGGTCCACCACAACTGGGCGACGGACCACTACAAGACCACGCTGAACGCCTCGGCCTTCAAGCGCGAGTACAACCGGCGCACCAACATGGTGAAGGAGGCGATGGACGCCCGCCCCGGCGCGACGCGGGCGGAGATGGTCGACGCCATCGTCGCGGCGCTGAACGCCGGCGGGCTGTTCTCGGTGCATGTGGACATCATCCACACCCAGAACGCGCAGGCCGCCCATGTCATCCTGCCGGCGGTCGAGGCCGGCGAGATGAACCTGACCTCGATGAACGGCGAGCGCCGCCTGCGGCTGACCGAGAAGTTCATGGACGGCCCCGGCCAGGCGACGCCCGACTGCCTGATCGCCGCGCGGCTGGCCAACCACCTCGAGCGCGTGCTGCGCGAGGAGGGCCGAACCGCCTACGCCGACCAGTTCACCGGTTACGACTGGACGACCGAGGAGGACGCCTTCATGGACGGCTACCATCAGGGCAACCCGGCGGTGACCTACGACCGCCTGCGCGCCATGGGCACGAACGGCGTGCAGGAGCCTGTCGTCGGCTTCGAGAACGGCCAGCTCGTCGGCACCAAGCGGCTCTACACGGACGGCCGCTTCACCCGCCACGGTCGGGAGGACGGCAAGGCGCTGTTCGCGCTGGCCGCATGGCGCGGGCTGCAGGCGCCCGGCAAGGCCCAGCAGAAGGCGAGCTACGCGTTCCTCATCAACAACGGCCGCTCGAACCTCAACTGGCAGAACTGGTTTCTCGACCAGAAGAACGACTTCGCCATCGATCGCTTCCCGTTCCCCTATCTCCAGATCAACCCGGACCACCACGCGCAGCAGGCGCTGAACGCCGGCGACCAGGTCGAGATCCACAACGACGTCGGCGCCCCCCAGGCGATGGTCTGGCCCGAGCCGACCGCGCGGCGGAAGGAGACCTTCATGCTGTTCGGCGCGCCCACCGGCACGCAGGGCAACGTGATCAACGCCGGAACCAACGAACTGGTGCTGCCCAACTACAAGCAGACCTGGGCCGACATCCGCAAGATCGCGGACGCGCCGCGTTCGGTGGCGCACCTGTCGTTCAAGAGCCAGGAGTACGATGTGGGGTGACGTCGGCGGTCCCCGCCCGGGCGGGGCGCTCGCTGCGCGCGGATTTCCTGCCGGGGGAAAGGGCGAAGAACGGCCTGCGGAGCCGATCCTCGGTGATCAGGACACACGGCCGGTTCGTGCGCGTCCCGGCCGTGACGGAGGCGGCCGGCTGAGGGCT
>CAYGUQ010000228.1:0-7014 GCA_964352995.1 uncultured Rhodobacterales bacterium | reverse complement strand
CGTTCCGCCGGCTCAGCGCGCCCGACAGCGAGCCGCTGCGCCGCGACCTCGCCGCGAAGGGAATGAAGCGCGCCGAAGCCTTCGGGGAGGCCCGCGTCGCCGAGGCGATCGACGCATGCTACGCGCGCATCATGGCTTCCTGAGCTGGCGACTGTCTCGCAGCGGCGGCGGCCTCAACGCACGAAGCGCGCGAGCGCCGCCTCCAGCTGCTGCGCGTCCACCACGAAGTCGCGCAGCCGGGGCGCAGACGCCACGGCGCCGGCGGCGTCGGGCTCGTCGGTCTGCGGACAGAGCATTTTGACGCAGCGCAGGCCGATCAGCTCGGCGAGGCCCTCGTACTCGCCGCGCGCCTTGTACTCGAACAGGACGAACGGCGTGCCCTCGCGCGCGAACATGATGTTGGCCAGCTGCGCGCCATGGGGCCCTACAATGATTGATGCGTCCCTGAACGCGCGGATCTGGCCCTTAAACGACATCTCATCGCAGTAGCGCGGCTCCAAGCCGAAACGGCGCAGCACGGTCTCGACCTCCTCGGCGTTGCGCACGCGACGGCGGTGGCGCGGCTCGTTCTCGCGGCTCGCGTAGAGACCCTTCGCCGTCAGAGCGGGGCCGAAGCCGGGCGCATGCTTGTCGGCGAGTCCGCGCATCCATGCGATCGCCCCGGGCAGGAGGAGGCGGTTGGAGATGAAGGACGGAACATGCAACTCGTCAAACCGCAGCAGCGTCCGGTTCTGATTGAAGACGTTTCGCATCGTGATCCGCCCGACGTCGCCGAAGCCCGCGGCGCGCAGGAACTCGAACATGAAGGCGTTGAAGTCGCGGTTGAGCACGAGCGCGTCGAACTTCAGATTGGGGGCCGCCGCGCCGGCGATGAACAGCCGCGGCAGCCAGTTCGCCAACATGTGCCAGTGGTTGTTGTGGCCGCCGAGCAGCAGCGCCGCCCCCCCGCGCCGCTCCAGCGGCTTGTCGGTCGAGAACCGGAACGCGCCGTCGGTGCGCTCATGCGGCATGGGAAACGCCGTCAGCGCGTTGGGGTAGGTCTCGTCGAGGACGCAGATCCCATGATCGGGCAGAAAGATTTGCCAGACGTGGTTGACCACCACGTTGCGCAGCGTGGCGACGCCCAGCTCCGCATCAAGGCGGACGCGCTTGGCCCAGTCGTAGACCTGATGCGCCGGATC
Organism: uncultured Rhodobacterales bacterium; assembly: GCA_964352995.1. Lineage (GTDB taxonomy): Bacteria > Pseudomonadota > Alphaproteobacteria > Rhodobacterales > Rhodobacteraceae > Rubrimonas. Next base: position 5,833 of record CAYGUQ010000228.1, on the reverse strand, counting down.
GAGCGGGCGCCAGATTCCGCCCGACAACTCGGCGGACTCGCGCAGGGAGACGCTCGCGCCGGAGAAGGAGAAACCTTCCATCGCCGTTCCTTCCATCAACAGGGGGCTTTTGCGAGGGCGGCGCGGACAGCCGCCGCGCGCGCAGGTTAGAATCCCCGGAACCGGCTCTCCTTGGCGAGGGCGTCGAGCGCCTTCAGCTCCGCCAGCAGCGGGCCCATCCACGCCAGCGGCAGCATGTTGGGCCCGTCCGAGGGCGCATGGTCGGGGTCGTCGTGGGCCTCGATGAAGAGCCCCGCGACCCCCACCGCCGCCGCCGCCCGCGCCAGCACCGGCGCGAACTCGCGCTGGCCGCCGGTCGATCCGCCGAGCCCGCCGGGCTGCTGCACCGAATGCGTCGCGTCGAACACCACCGGCCAGCCGGTGCGCGCCATGGTCGGCAGCGCGCGGAAATCGCTGACCAGCGCGTTGTAGCCGAAGCTCGCGCCGCGCTCGCAGAGCAGGATCTTCTCCGACCCGCCGGCGACCAGCTTGTCTGCGACGTTGACCATGTCCCACGGCGCGAGGAACTGGCCCTTCTTGACGTTGATCGCACGGCCCGTGGCGGCGGCGGCGAGCAGCAGGTCGGTCTGGCGGCAGAGGAAGGCCGGGATCTGCAGGATGTCGACGACCTCGGCGACGGCGGCGACCTGGGTCTCGGCGTGGATGTCGGTCAGCACCGGCGCGCCGATCGCGTCGCGCACATCGGCGAGGATGCGCAGGCCGGCCTCCATGCCCACGCCCCGCGCGCCCTTCGCCGAGGAGCGGTTGGCTTTGTCGTAGCTGGCCTTGAAGACCAGGGCCACGCCGGCCGCGTCGGCGATCCCGCGCAGCGCCTCGGCCATCTTCAGCGCATGGTCGCGGCTCTCGATCTGGCACGGCCCCGCGATCAGCGCGAAGGGCGCGTCGGAGGCGAAGACCACGGGGCCGGACGGGCCGTCCACCGCCACGCGCCTGAATTCGGTCATCCGAAGTCTCCTTCCCCGCCGCGCCGCCGGCGCGCTTCACCTGGCGCTCGAGCGCGCAGGCGCTTAGACGAACCTTCGAGCGCGCAGGCGCTCAGACCACTCCCGAGCGCAGGAACTGCAGCAGCGTCACCACGCCCACCGGCCGACCGTCCTCAACGACGAACATCGCCGAGATGCGCCGCGCCTCCATCGCCGCCACCGCTGAGACCGCGAGCATGTCGGGGGCCGCGATCACCGGATCGCGGGTCATGACGTCGCGCGCGGTCGTCTCGGTCAGCGCCTGGCGCATCGGCGTCTCGGCGTGGCGCTCCACGAAGCGGCGAATGTCGCCGTCGGTGATGACGCCGACGAGCCGCCCGCCCTCGTCCAGCACGCCCGCGATGCCGCAGCCCTTGGAGGTGATCGCGCCGATGGCGCGCTCCACCGTCGCGTCGGGCGCGATCAGCGGCATGTGGCTTCCGCTCAGCATCAGCGCCGAGACGGTCTTGAGCTGCGCGCCGAGCTTGCCGCCGGGGTGCAGGTCGCGGAAGTCGGTGGCGCTGAAGCCGCGCCGTCGCAGCATCGCCACCGCCAGCGCGTCGCCGAGCGCGAGCTGCATCAGCGTCGAGGTCGTCGGCGCGAGGTTGTGCGGGCAGGCCTCGCGCGCCGCCGGCAGCACCAGCGCCACGTCGGCCGCCCGCGCCAGCATGCTGTCCGCGCCGCCGGTGACGGCGATCAGCGGCACGGCGAAGCGGCGCGAATAGGCCACGAGGTCGGAGAGCTCGCGCGTCTCGCCCGACCAGGACAGCGCCAGGATGGCGTCCTCCCGGCGGATCATGCCGAGGTCGCCGTGGCTGGCCTCGGTGGGGTGCACGAAATAGGCGGGCGCGCCGGTGGAGGCGAAGGTCGCCGCCAGCTTGGCGCCGACATGGCCGCTCTTGCCGACGCCGGAGACGATCAGCCGGCCCTCCAGCCCGATGACGAGGCGCACCGCGGCGGCGAAGGCCTCGCGCAGGGGCGGCTCGGCGAGCGCGGCGCGCAGCCGCGTCACGCCCTCCACCGCCGCGTCGAGCGCGTCGAGGCCGAAGGCGCCGACGTCGGCGTCCGCGCCCGTCTCGAAAGCCGTCACCGGGGCGTCCGCGGCTGCGGTCTCCGGAGCGATCGGCGATGCGGCGTCTGACGTCATCGGGTCCTCCGCTGCGCGGCCCGCTGCTTAGCCCGCCGCGCCGCGCTTGGAAAGAACGCCCCGCCGGCGGACGACGAAAGAAGCGGCGGCCGCCTGCCTGCCGCGGCCTCCCGCGAGCCTCCCCGCCCTCGGCTTTCCCCGCCCTCCGCTTTCCCCGCGGGGAAAGCGGAGGGCGGGGAAAGCCGAGGGCGGGGAGGCTCGCGGGAGGCCGCGGCAGGCAGGCGGCCGCCGCTTCTTTCGTCGTCCGCCGGCGGGGCGTTCTTTCCAAGCGCGGCGCGGCGGGCTAAGCAGCGGGCCGCGCAGCGGAGGACCCGATGACGTCAGACGCCGCATCGCCGATCGCTCCGGAGACCGCAGCCGCGGACGCCCCGGTGACGGCTTTCGAGACGGGCGCGGACGCCGACGTCGGCGCCTTCGGCCTCGACGCGCTCGACGCGGCGGTGGAGGGCGTGACGCGGCTGCGCGCCGCGCTCGCCGAGCCGCCCCTGCGCGAGGCCTTCGCCGCCGCGGTGCGCCTCGTCATCGGGCTGGAGGGCCGGCTGATCGTCTCCGGCGTCGGCAAGAGCGGCCATGTCGGCGCCAAGCTGGCGGCGACCTTCGCCTCCACCGGCGCGCCCGCCTATTTCGTGCACCCCACCGAGGCCAGCCACGGCGACCTCGGCATGATCCGCCGGGAGGACGCCATCCTGGCGCTGTCCTGGTCGGGCGAGACGCGCGAGCTCTCCGACCTCGTGGCCTATTCGCGCCGCTTCGCCGTGCCGCTGATCGCCGTCACCGGCGGCGCGGACAGCATGCTGGCGCGGGCGGCCGACGTGGCGCTGGTGCTGCCGGCGGCGCGCGAGGCCTGCCCGCACAACCTCGCGCCGACGACCTCGACGCTGATGCAGCTCGCGCTCGGCGACGCGCTGGCGGTGGCGATGCTGCGACGGCGCGGCTTCAGCGCCACCGACTTCCGCGACCTGCACCCCGGCGGCAAGCTCGGCGCGCAGCTCAAGACCGTCTCGGCGCTGATGCTGAGCGGAAGCCACATGCCGCTGATCGCGCCCGACGCGACGGTGGAGCGCGCCATCGGCGCGATCACCTCCAAGGGCTGCGGCATCGCGGGCGTGCTGGACGAGGGCGGGCGGCTCGTCGGCGTCATCACCGACGGCGACATTCGCCGCTTCGTGGAGCGCCACGCCGAGACGCCGATGCGCCAGGCGCTGACCGAGACGACCGCGCGCGACGTCATGACCCGCGATCCGGTGATCGCGGCCCCCGACATGCTCGCGGTCTCAGCGGTGGCGGCGATGGAGGCGCGGCGCATCTCGGCGATGTTCGTCGTTGAGGACGGTCGGCCGGTGGGCGTGGTGACGCTGCTGCAGTTCCTGCGCTCGGGAGTGGTCTGAGCGCCTGCGCGCTCGAAGGTTCGTCTAAGCGCCTGCGCGCTCGAGCGCCAGGTGAAGCGCGCCGGCGGCGCGGCGGGGAAGGAGACTTCGGATGACCGAATTCAGGCGCGTGGCGGTGGACGGCCCGTCCGGCCCCGTGGTCTTCGCCTCCGACGCGCCCTTCGCGCTGATCGCGGGGCCGTGCCAGATCGAGAGCCGCGACCATGCGCTGAAGATGGCCGAGGCGCTGCGCGGGATCGCCGACGCGGCCGGCGTGGCCCTGGTCTTCAAGGCCAGCTACGACAAAGCCAACCGCTCCTCGGCGAAGGGCGCGCGGGGCGTGGGCATGGAGGCCGGCCTGCGCATCCTCGCCGATGTGCGCGACGCGATCGGCGCGCCGGTGCTGACCGACATCCACGCCGAGACCCAGGTCGCCGCCGTCGCCGAGGTCGTCGACATCCTGCAGATCCCGGCCTTCCTCTGCCGCCAGACCGACCTGCTGCTCGCCGCCGCCGCCACGGGCCGTGCGATCAACGTCAAGAAGGGCCAGTTCCTCGCGCCGTGGGACATGGTCAACGTCGCAGACAAGCTGGTCGCCGGCGGGTCGGAGAAGATCCTGCTCTGCGAGCGCGGCGCGAGCTTCGGCTACAACGCGCTGGTCAGCGATTTCCGCGCGCTGCCGACCATGGCGCGCACCGGCTGGCCGGTGGTGTTCGACGCGACGCATTCGGTGCAGCAGCCCGGCGGGCTCGGCGGATCGACCGGCGGCCAGCGCGAGTTCGCGCCGGTGCTGGCGCGGGCGGCGGCGGCGGTGGGGGTCGCGGGGCTCTTCATCGAGGCCCACGACGACCCCGACCATGCGCCCTCGGACGGGCCCAACATGCTGCCGCTGGCGTGGATGGGCCCGCTGCTGGCGGAGCTGAAGGCGCTCGACGCCCTCGCCAAGGAGAGCCGGTTCCGGGGATTCTAACCTGCGCGCGCGGCGGCTGTCCGCGCCGCCCTCGCAAAAGCCCCCTGTTGATGGAAGGAACGGCGATGGAAGGTTTCTCCTTCTCCGGCGCGAGCGTCTCCCTGCGCGAGTCCGCCGAGTTGTCGGGCGGAATCTGGCGCCCGCTCGATCCGGCGCATCAGGTCTACGACTGGGCCAAGCGCGTCCGCCTTGATGCGGAGCTGGGCGTCGCCACGCTGCGCAACGTGGTGGTCAACCACGTCTGGCAAATCTTTCTGCCCGATCATGGGATCTGCGTCCTCGACGAGACCTACCCCAACGCGCTGACGGCGTTTCCCATGCCGCATGAGCGCACCGACGGCGCGTTCCGGTTCTCGACCGACAAGCCGCTGGAGCGGCGCGGGGGGGCGGCGCTGCTGCTCGGCGGCCACAACAACCACTGGCACATGTTGGCGAACTGGCTGCCGCGGCTGTTCATCGCCGGCGCGGCGGCCCCCAATCTGAAGTTCGACGCGCTCGTGCTCAACCGCGACTTCAACGCCTTCATGTTCGAGTTCCTGCGCGCCGCGGGCTTCGGCGACGTCGGGCGGATCACGATGCGAAACGTCTTCAATCAGAACCGGACGCTGCTGCGGTTTGACGAGTTGCATGTTCCGTCCTTCATCTCCAACCGCCTCCTCCTGCCCGGGGCGATCGCATGGATGCGCGGACTCGCCGACAAGCATGCGCCCGGCTTCGGCCCCGCTCTGACGGCGAAGGGTCTCTACGCGAGCCGCGAGAACGAGCCGCGCCACCGCCGTCGCGTGCGCAACGCCGAGGAGGTCGAGACCGTGCTGCGCCGTTTCGGCTTGGAGCCGCGCTACTGCGATGAGATGTCGTTTAAGGGCCAGATCCGCGCGTTCAGGGACGCATCAATCATTGTAGGGCCCCATGGCGCGCAGCTGGCCAACATCATGTTCGCGCGCGAGGGCACGCCGTTCGTCCTGTTCGAGTACAAGGCGCGCGGCGAGTACGAGGGCCTCGCCGAGCTGATCGGCCTGCGCTGCGTCAAAATGCTCTGTCCGCAGACCGACGAGCCCGACGCCGCCGGCGCCGTGGCGTCTGCGCCCCGGCTGCGCGACTTCGTGGTGGACGCGCAGCAGCTGGAGGCGGCGCTCGCGCGCTTCGTGCGTTGAGGCCGCCGCCGCTGCGAGACAGTCGCCAGCTCAGGAAGCCATGATGCGCGCGTAGCATGCGTCGATCGCCTCGGCGACGCGGGCCTCCCCGAAGGCTTCGGCGCGCTTCATTCCCTTCGCGGCGAGGTCGCGGCGCAGCGGCTCGCTGTCGGGCGCGCTGAGCCGGCGGAACG
>CAYGUQ010000227.1:0-7022 GCA_964352995.1 uncultured Rhodobacterales bacterium | reverse complement strand
GAGGACGCGCTGCGCCAGGAGCGCGAGAACCTCCAGGCGATGCTCGAACAGCTCGAAAGCTCCAACGAGGAGCTCCAGTCGACCAACGAAGAGCTGATGACCTCGAACGAGGAGCTGCAGTCCACCAACGAGGAGCTGCACTCCGTCAACGAGGAGCTCTACACCGTCAACGCCGAATACGAGCGCAAGAACGAGGAGCTGACCCAGCTCACCAAGGACGTCTCGTCGCTGCTGCAGGCGACCGGCGTGGGCGTGGTGTTCGTCGACCGGGAGCTGCGGGTGCGCCGCTTCACGCCGACCGCGACGCGGGTCGTCAACCTGATGCCCGGCGACGAGGGGCGGCGGCTCGACCACATCACGCACGGCCTGCGGGGCTTCGACCTCAGCGGCTGGCTCGAAGGCGTGATGGAAGCCGGCGACATGGTCGAGGAGGAGCGCGAGGCCGGCGACGGCGCCGTCTGGACCGTCCGCGCAGCGCCGATGCGCGACGGGCGCGTCGTCACCGGGGCCGTGGTCAGCCTGATCGAGGTCTCGCGGCTGGTGCGGGCCGAAGCCGAGGCGCGGGCGCGCGGCGCGGAGCTGCGCGAACTGCTGGACTGGGTCGGCGCCGCCTCGCTGCATTTCTCCGCCTCCGGCGCGCTGATCGGCGGGCTCGACCGCTGGCGCGCCCTCACCGGAGAGGCGGCGGACGGCGACGAGCCGCCCGCGTCGGCTCCTGACGACCGGTGGCTCGCGGCGATCCATGCCGACGACCGGGGCCGGGTGGCCGCGGCGTGGCGGGACGCCCACGCGGCGTCCCAGCGCTTCGAGCTCTCCGCAAGGCTGCGCAAGGCCGGCGGCGAATGGCGCACCGTGACGCTGGCCGGCGGCCCGACGCGCGAGGGCGCGTCGATCATCGGCTGGTATCTCTATCTGCGCGACGCCGAGGAGGCGGCGATCGCGGAGGCCTCGCGGCGCGACGCGCAGGCCCGCGCCGCTGCGCTGGCGGAGATGGCCTTCTCCGGCTCCTACGCGCAGGACCCCGTGGAGGGCTGGGTGGAGCCCGACGACAGGCTCTCGGCGGCTCTCGGTCTGCCGGGCGGGCGGATGACGGCGGAAGCCTTCGAGGCGCGCATGACGCCGCAGAGCCGCCGGGCGCGGGCGGACGCGCTCGCCGCGCGCGGCCTGCGCGGCGGAAGGTGGTCGGCCGAGGTGCGCTTCGTCGCGGAGGACGGCGCGGAGACGCTGATGCGCGACATCGGCGCGCCGATGCCCGGAGGAATGCTCGTCGGGGCCTTCCAGCCGCTCGACGAGGCGACCGCGGACGCGGCGCTGGCGGAGGAGATCCTCCGCTCAAGCCCGGTCGAGGTCGTCGTGCTGGACGCGGAGACCCTGCGCGTGGACCGCGCCAACGCCGCAGCCCTGCGCAACCTCAACTACGAGGAGGACGCCCTGCGCGGCAGGCACTACGCGAGCCTGCTGCCGGAGTTCGACGCCGCCGAACTGGAGGCCGCGCTCGCCCCGCTGCGCGACGGCGCGACCGGCGAGGTGCGGCTGGAGACCTTCGCCCTGCGGCGGGACGGCTCGACCTACGACCTGACCCTCACGCTGCGGCCGATGGCCGGCGGCGCGCGCATCGCCGCGGTCGGGCGCGACGCCACGGCGCGGCGGCAGGCCGAGGACACGCTGCGTCGCCGAACCGAGGCGCTGGCGCGCGCGCGGCGCGACCTCGAGGAGATCGCGCTGGCGGCCGGGCACGAGCTGATCGCGCCGCTCGGCAGGCTGGCCGACTGCGCCGCGGCGGCGGCGCGCGGCGACATGGAGGCGGCGGCGCTGGCGGAGCAGGCCGCGCTGGCGGCGCGGCTGCAGGGCCATGTGCGCGACCTCATGGCCTTCGCGCGCAGCAAGACGGGCGCTGGCGCCGCGGGCGAGACCTTCCGCCGCGTCGATCTGGCCGACGCGGCCCGCGCCGCCGCGGTCGCCTGCGCGACGGCCATCGAAGCGGCGGACGCGACCGTCGAGATCGAGGCGCTGCCCGTGGTGCGCGGCTCGGCGGAGGGCCTGCGCTTCGCGCTGCGCGTCATGATCGAGAAGGCGCTCTCCGGCCGCGCGCCCGACAGCCGGCCGACCCTGCGCGTCAGCGGCGAGACGGAGAACGGCGACCGCATCGTCGTGGAGGCGACGCCCGCGGCCGCGCCGGACGCGCCCTCGGACGCGGGCGGCGCCGGCCGCGCCCCGTCTACGGGCGGCGGCTGGGAGCTCGGCCGCGCGCTTCTGCGCAGCGTGCTGGACGCCCATGGCGCCAGCCTCGAGGAAGACCCCGCCTTTCCGGGGCGCGTCGTCCTGTTGCTGCCGTCGGAGCTGTTCTAGCCGCCGGACGGGCTCCGCGGCCGCAGCGCCGCGAGCACGCCCTCCCCGCGCTCGGCGCGTCGGGCCTCGACCACGGCCGCCTCGGCGGCCGCCGCGTCGGAGAGCGCCTTGGCGCCCAGTTCGCGCGCGACCGCGGCGCCTGCGCGCCGCTCCACGGCCTGCGCCTCCCGCTCCAGGGTGAGATGGGCGGCCCGCGCGAGGCGCACGCGCCGCTCCAACCGCTCCCGCACCTCGCCCATGACGGCGATGTCGCCGGTCTCGCCGGCGCCGGCCTCGAAGCAGCGCGAGACGGCGGCCTCGGCGGCCAGCGCGACGGCGTTCTCCTCCGCCGCGCGGGCGCGCGCCACGGCGAGTTCGCCGAGCGCGCGCTGGGCCTTGAGCGCGGCGAGGCGCTGCAGCGTGCGGAGCGCCTTGGGCGTCACGACGCGCCCCCCCCGCCGCCCTTCCGGCGACGCGCCTTGGCGCGCATCTGGTCGGAGAAGCGGATGGCGGCCGCGACGGCGCGGTAGTGCTCCGGGCGCACCTGCCGGCCGATCTCGACCTCGGCGTGGAGCGCGCGGGCCGTCGGCGGGTCGCGGTGGATGGGCACGCCCGCCTCGGCGGCGAGTTCGCGGATCTTGCGCGCCATCTCGTCGACGCCCTTGGCGACGCATTCCGGCGCCTCGCCCGGCGCGCGCGTCCACTTCAGGGCGACGGCGTAGTGCGTCGGGTTGACGATGACGACGTCGGCCTTGGGCACGTCCGCCAGCATCCGGTTGGAGGCGATCTCCTGGGCCCGCGCGCGCCGCTTCTGCTTGATCGCGGGGTCGCCCTCGGTCTCCTTGTTCTCCTTCTTCATCTCCTCGAAGGTCATGCGCTGCTGACGCGCATGGTCGAAGCGCTGCCAGACGAAGTCGATGGCCGCGATGGCCGCCGCCACGATGGCGACGATGGTCAGCAGCGAGAGCATCGCCTCGCCCAGCGCGCGGCCGATCTCGCGCGGCGGCGCGGCGGCGAGCCCGATGAGTTGGGCGGCGCGCCCCTCCAGCCAGAACCACGTGACCGTGCCGATGACGAAGAGCTTCACCGCGCTCTTGAGGAACTCCATGAGGCCGGTGGGCCCGAACTTCTTCTTCGCGGTCTCGATCGGCGAAAGGCGCGAGAGCTTCGGCGCAAGCTTCGACGGCGCGACGACGATCGCCTGCTGGGCCAGCAGCGACGCCAGCGCGCCCAGCGCCGGCCCGATGAAGAGCGGCAGCGCCGCGACGCAGGCCGTGGCCACCATCAGGGCGGACAGCATCAGGCCGCCCGGGCCGAGGATGCGCCCCTCAAGCCGGTCCACGCCGGAAAGGAAGGGCGTCAGCGCCGCGCCGAAGGCGGCGGCCGCCGCCGCGCCGAAAGCCACGAGCGCCGCAATCATGCCGATATAGGCCGCCGCGGCGTGAACGTCCTGGCTGACGGCGATGTTGCCCTGCTCGCGCGCCTTCTGGAGCTTCTGCGGCGTCGCATCGAAACTCTTTTCCTGGCCCTCGTCGGCGCCCTCGCTCATGCGTTCCCCCTACCGCGCATAGGGCGCCGAGATGACGTTCACGAACGCATCGCTCCAGACCTGCAGCATCAGCGGCGTGGCCAGCGCCATCAGCAGGATCGCGCCGGCGGTGATGGCCGGCGCGCCGACGAAGGCCACCATGAGCTGCGGCATCGCGCGGTTGATGGCGCCGAGGGCGAGGTTGTAGGCGAAGGCGGCGACGATGAAGGGCGCGGCGAGCCCGACCGCGCTGGCGAAGGCGCCGCCGACCCGGCTCACGCCCCAGTCGGCGAGTTCGGCGCTGACCGGCAGGGCCCCGAACGGGATCGAGCCGTAGCTCTCGATCATCGCCGAGGCCGCGTATTCCGGCAGGCCGAGGGCGAAGGCCATGGCGATGCCCGCGACGGTGAGCACGTTGGAGTAGGCCGGCTGCGGCTCGGCCGTCATGCCCGCGCCGAACATCTGGCTGACCGAGACGCTCTGAGACGCGATGGAGCCCGCCGTCTGCAGCGCCATGATCATCAGGCGCACCGACAGGCCGAGGATGACGCCGGCGGCGGCCTCGGCGATGACGATCAGGCCGTACTCGGCGATCCCCGTCTGGGCGAGGTTCGCCGGCGCGTCGGCCATCGGGAACACGACCATGGTGAAGGCCACGGCGGCCCCGAGCTTGACGCGCGAGGGCAGCGACCGCTCCCCGAAGCCCGGCAGCAGGGCGACCGCCGCGGCGACGCGCGCGAAGACGGCGAGCGCGGCGAGCGCGGCGTCGCCGCCGAGCGCGAGGAAGGGAGCGAGCGGGGCGAGAAAGTCCACGCGCGCCCCCTCAGGCGACGCCGACGAGCGCCGGGCGCGCGTCGGCCCCGATCTCCTCATAGCTCATCACCGGCGTCGGCAGACCCTTGGCCTGCAGGACGCCGCGCACGAAGCGCCGCCGCCGCGCCGTGGTCGCCACCACCGCCCGGCGACCCAGGCGCGCGGCCTCCGCCAGCTTCTCGCCGACGGTCTTGGCGAGGCGGTTGAAGTCCTCCGGCGGCAGGGCCACGTCGGCGGCGCCGCCCTCCATCGGCAGCTCATAGCGCTGGAACAGCGTCTCCCATTCGGCGCCGATCTGGACCAGCGGCAAAGCGCCGTCCTCGTCGCGCAACTCCGCGACGAGCTGGAAGCCGAGACGGCGGCGGACATGCTCGGCGACGACGTCCGCCTGCCCCAGCGAGCGCCCTTCGGCGATCGCTTCGAGAATGAGCGGCAGGTTGCGCACCGACACCTGCTCCTCCAGCAGCAGCCGGAGCACCGACTGGAGCAGCTCCACCGGCACCTTGTCGGGCACGAACTCGTCGAGGATGCGCTTGTTGGCCTCGGCGCGGACGGGGTCGGAGACCTGCACGAAGCCGTCGAGCAGCCGGCGCAGCACGCGCCGCGTCATCAGCCGGCCGAAGTTCTCCTTGAGCGTCTCCAGCAGATGCGTCGCGACGACCTCGACCGGGCCGACGACCGCCATGCCGGTCAGCGCCGCGTCCTCCCGGTCCGCCTCGGCGATCCAGCGCGCCGGCGCGCCGTAGACCGGCTCCTTGACGTCCTCGCCGGCCGCGGCGAGCGGCATCGTCTCCGACAGCAGCGCCAGCACCTTGTCGGGCCGCAGGATGCTGCGGGCGACCTCGACGCCATGGATGCGGATGGCGTAGGCGCCCTCCGGCAGCGCCGGCTCGTCGGTCAGCCGGATCTCGGGGATCACGAGGCCGAAGGTAGAGGCGATGTGGTTGCGGATGTTGGCGATCCGCGCGTCGAGGCCGGTCGCGGAGTCCATCACCGAGGCGACGAGATCGGGCGCGAACTGGACGTGGATCTCGTCGAGATCGAGCGTGTCGCCGATCGTGCGCTTGGCCGGCGCGGCGTCGGTCTCCGCCTTTTCCGGCCGCTTCGCCTTCGCCTGCACCTCGCGGTAGGCGAGCCAGGCGGCGCCGCCGAGGGTGGCTGCGCCGATCATGAAGGGCAGGAACGGCAGGCCCGGCACGAAGGCGAAGAGCGCCATGAGCGCCGCCACGGTCCCCAGCGCCAGCGGATAGGCGCCGAGCTGCGAGCTCAGCGCCTTGTCGGCGGAGCCCAGCACCCCGCCCTTCGAGAGCAGAAGCGCGGTGGCGATGGAGATGACGACGGCCGGGATCTGGCTCACCAGCCCGTCGCCGACGGTGAGGATGGCGTAGGTCGTGAAGGCGTCCGAAACGTTCATGCCGTGCACGATGACGCCCATCGCGAGACCCACGACGAGGTTGAGCAGGGTGATGAGCAGGCCGGCGACCGCGTCGCCCTTCACGAACTTCGAGGCGCCGTCGAGCGAGCCGAAGAAGGTCGTCTCCTCCTGCTCGGTCTTGCGCCGCTCGCGCGCCTCATCGTGGCTGATGGCGCCGGCGGCCATGTCGCTGTCGATGGCGAGCTGCTTGCCGGGCATGGCGTCGAGCGCGAAGCGGGCGCCGACCTCCGCCATGCGGCCCGCGCCCTTGGTGATGACGATGAAGTTGACGATCAGCAGCACGCCGAAGACCACGAGGCCGAGCAGAACGTCCCCGCCCATCACGAACATCGCGAAGCCCTCGATCACCGAGCCCGCCGCGTCGGTGCCGGTGTGGCCCTGGCCGATGATGAGCTTGGTGGAGGAGACGTTTAGGCTGAGCCGCAGCATCAGCCCCGCCAGCAGCAGCGTCGGGAACGACGAGAAGTCGAGCGGCCGCTGGATGAACAGCGTCGTGGTGAAGATCAGGATGGCGAGCGCGAACGACGCCGCAAGCCCGATGTCCAGCAGGAACGCCGGCATCGGCAGGACCATCATCGCGATGACCGCCATCAACGCGACGGCGAGAAACACCGTGGGCTGGCGCAGCATGTCCATGGACAGCCGCGGCGGCGTCAGACCTGCGGGCTGGTCGGCGGGGTCAGCCATCGTTTCTACTCGGCTCCACGAAAAGCTGCCCCCCGCGCTTCTGCGCGAGGGGGTCTCGTCTCAGTTGATCAGCGGGCCCCGCGCGCCGCGGAGGGGCGAGAGCCCGCCGCGCAGCGCGATCAGCCCGACGCCGCCGGACGTCCGCGGCGGCGGGTCGGCGGCGCGCCAAAGCGACGGCGCGCGGCGGCCCGCGCGTTCCTCCGGCGCGTCGGCGCGCGCGGTCTCGATCGG
>CAYGUQ010000226.1:0-7071 GCA_964352995.1 uncultured Rhodobacterales bacterium | reverse complement strand
CGGCCGGCCGTGCTGAAGAGGCGCGTTCGCCCTCCGCCCTCGACGACGCCGAGGCGCCGCGGCGGCGCCTATCCCGCGCACCGTCATCGCCTTCGCGGCGCCCGGCGTGATCGCGCCGGAGACGCCCGCGACGGTCGTCGAACCTGCGCCGGCGCCGGAGCCGGAGCCCGAGGAGGTCGCGCCGCCCGGCCCGGCCAGCTTCCATCAGGTCGCCGCCGCCATCGCCGAAGACCCGCATGGCTGGGAGTTCGGCGCCGCCGTGCGGGCGCTGCAGGCCGCGCGCCCCGATCTGCCGGCGGTCAGCCGCTCGGGCCGCATCGAGGAGGACGCGATCCGCTTCGGCCAGCCGCCCTCGCTGCGCTTCGAGAGCGCCGAAATCCGCTCGGCGGGGTGGATCAACCTGCCGTCCGGCGCGGCGTTCCAGCTCAGCCAGATCGCCATCGGTCCGCTCGGCCCGAAAGGTTCGCTCCCCAACCACGTCACCGAAGACGCGATGCGCGAGGAGCGCGAGGGGCGGCGCTGGCTCACCGGCTTCCTCGACATCTTCACCCACCGCATCGCGGGCCTGCTGTTCCGCGCATGGGCCCTGCCGCGCCCCGCGGTGATGCGCGACCGGCCCGAGGCCGACCCCTGGCCGCGCTGGGTCGGCAGCCTCTTCGGCGCAGGCCCGGCGCCGTACCGCGACCGCGACGCGCTGCACGACGACGCCAAGCGCCACATGGCCGGCTGGCTGTCGATGGGCCGGGCGACGGCGGCGGGTCTGTCCGGCGTGCTCGGCGTCGTGATCGGCGCTCCGGTGAAGGTGGAGGAGTTCGCGCCGGAGTGGCTCGCGATCCCTGAGGAGGCGCAGTCCCGCCTCGCGCCGCCCGGCCGGGGCGGCGGCAGGCTCGGCGCCGATCTCGTGCTCGGCCGGCGGTTCCATTCGGTGCAGACGCGGGTGCGCGTGCGCGCCGGGCCGCTCAGCCTCGCGCAGCACCGCGCCCTGCTGCCGGGCGGGGAGCGCCACGCCGCCGCGCGCGACGCGGTGCTGTCGCTCGCGGGGCCGACGCTCGGGGTGGAGCTGCAACTCGCGCTCGCCGCGCCGGACGTGCCGCCGCTCAGGCTCGACGGCGGCCTGCGGCTGGGCTGGGAGAGCTGGCTCGGCTGGCGCAGGAGCCCGCTGTCCGTCGCGTGGCCGGGCGGCCCGGCCACCGGCGGCCGAAGCGCCCCGCATGTCGAAGCAGACGAACTTGTGCTGCGCATGGAGTATGCTGCGGCCTGATTTCGGCCATCCCGTCATACCGCCGCGCCCGCGGCGACCACGCCCACCCGCGGCAGCCGCCGCGCCCGCATCGAGGACGCCATGAGCACCATCACCCGATCCGAACTGCTCGCCAAGCTCACGCCCCCCGCCCGCAAGGCGGTGGAGAACGGGATGCGCTCGGCCAAACTCCGCGGCAACCCCTATGTCGAGCTCGCGCACTGGATCGAGCAGATGGCGCTGATCGACGGCGGCGACTTCCAGAAGATCGCCCAGCACTTCGGCGTCGACGCCTCGCGCCTCTCGGCGGACCTGACGCGCGCGGTCGACGCGCTGCCGCGCGGCTCGTCCTCGATCTCCGACATCTCCGACCATCTGTTCGACGCGGTGGAGCGCGGGTGGGTGCAGGGCGCGATGCGGCTGCAGGCGGACAGGGTGCGTTCGGGCCACGTGCTCTACGGCATCCTCGCGACGCCGCGTCTGGAGCGGCTGCTGCTGGCGATGTCGCCGGAGTTCGAGAAGATCAAGACCGAAGACCTCGCCGCCGCGCTGCCCGGCATCGTGAAGGGCTCCACCGAAGGCGGCGACGCCGCCGCGCCGGGCGGGCAGGCGGCGCCGTCGGCGCCGCCGCCAGAGGGCGGCTCGGCGCTCAAGACCTACGCCACCGACCTCACCGAGCGCGCCGCCGAGGGCAAGATCGACCCGATCGTCGGCCGCGACCCGGAAATCCGCCAGATCGTCAACATCCTGATGCGCCGGCGGCAGAACAACCCGATCCTCACCGGCGAGGCCGGCGTCGGCAAGACGGCGGTGGTGGAGGGCTTCGCGCTGCGGCTCGCGCGCGGCGACGTGCCGCCGCAGCTGAAGGACGTATCGCTGCTGATGCTCGACATCGGGCTGCTGCAGGCCGGCGCCTCGATGAAGGGCGAGTTCGAGAACCGGCTGCGCCAGGTGATCGAGGAGGTGCAGTCCTCCGAGAAGCCCATCATCCTGTTCATCGACGAGGCGCACACGCTCATCGGCGCCGGCGGTGCGGCCGGCACCGGCGACGCGGCGAACCTGCTCAAGCCGGCGCTGGCGCGCGGCGAGCTGCGCACCATCGCGGCGACCACCTGGGCCGAGTACAAGAAGCACATCGAGAAGGACCCCGCGCTGACCCGCCGCTTCGAGGTGGTCAAGATCGAGGAGCCGACCGAGGAGCGCGCGCTGCTGATGATGCGCGGCGTCGCCTCGACGCTGGAGAAGCACCACCGCATCCAGATCCTCGACGCCGCGCTTGAGGCGTCGGTGCAGCTCTCCAACCGCTACATCCCCGCCCGCCAGCTTCCCGACAAGGCGGTGAGCCTGCTCGACACCGCCTGCGCCCGCGTCGCCGTGAGCCAGCACGCCGTGCCGGCGCAGGTCGAGGACGCGCGGCGCCGCATCGAGGCGCTGGAGGTCGAGAAGGGCATCCTGCTGCGCGAGATCGCCGTGGGCATCCCGCGCGAGGACCGCGCCGCGGCGGTGGAGACGGAAATCGCCGCCGAGAAGGCCGACCTCGCCGAGGTCGAGAAGCGCTGGGAGACCGAGCAGGCCATGGTCGCGGAGATCCTCGACCTGCGCGCGACGCTCCGCGGCGACGACAAGCCCATCGACAAGACCGGCACGCCGCTCGAGGCGGCGGCCGACGCCGCCGCCGAAGCGGAGGAGGCCGCCGAGGCCGCAGTCGACCCAGACGCGCCGGCGCCGCTGTCGGACGCCGAGCGCGCCGACACGCTGGCGACGCTGCAGGCCAAGCTCGGCGAACTGGCCGAACTGCAGGGCGACGAGCCGCTCATCCTGCCGACCGTGGACCGGGCGGCGGTCGCGGCGGTCGTGGAGGAATGGACCGGCATCCCGGTGGGCCGCATGGTCTCCGACCAGCTGACGACGGTGCTGGAGCTGCCGACCATCCTCAACCAGCGCGTCGTCGGCCAGGACCATGCGATGGAGATGATCGCCAAGCGCATCCAGACCTCCCGCGCCGGGCTGACCGCGCCGGAGAAGCCCATCGGCGTGTTCCTGCTCGCCGGCCCCTCCGGCGTCGGCAAGACCGAGACGGCGCTGGCGCTGGCCGAAGCGCTCTATGGCGGCGAGCAGAACCTCATCACCATCAACATGAGCGAGTTCCAGGAGGCGCACACCGTCTCCACGCTCAAGGGCGCGCCTCCGGGCTATGTCGGCTACGGCGAGGGCGGCGTGCTGACCGAGGCGGTGCGGCGCAGGCCCTACGCCACCGTGCTGCTCGACGAGGTCGAGAAGGCGCACTCCGACGTGCACGAGATCTTCTTCCAGGTGTTCGACAAGGGGGTGATGGAGGACGGCGAGGGCCGGCGCATCGACTTCAAGAACACGCTGATCCTGCTGACCTCGAACGTCGGCTCGGACCTCATCATGAAACTCTGCGAGGACCCCGAGCTGATGCCCGACCCCGAGGGCATCGCCAAGGCGATGCGGCCCGAGCTGCTCAAGGTCTTCCCCGCCGCGCTGCTGGGACGCGTCGTGGTGATCCCCTACTTCCCGCTGAACGACACCATGATCGACAGCATCGCCAAACTGAAGCTGCGGTCGATCCAGCGGCGCGTGAAGGCGGCTCATGGCGCGACCTTCGACTACACCGACGCGGTGCTTGAGCTGATCCGCGCCCGCTGCACCGAGCTGGAGAGCGGCGGGCGCATGATCGACGCGGTGCTGACCAACACCATGCTGCCGCGCATCAGCCAGGAGGTGCTGAACCGGATGGCCGAGAAGCGGCCGATGAGCCGCATCGGCGTCGACGTGAAGGACGGCGAGTTCACCTACGAGGTGGCGTGAACCCCGGGCGCGCGGTTTCCGTCACGCCGCGCGCCTATTTGCCCTCCTTGTTGGTCAGCATGATGTTCTCGAAGATGATCTTCCAACTGAGATAGATGACCTCACGCTTCGACATCTCGACAAGATCTTCCCACTCGATGATGACCTTTCTGTTGTCGCGCGCCGTATAAGTATAATCGTCGCAGCAGGCGCCATGGTAAATGCTAAGCAGCCATTCATTGGCGGGCGCTTTCACGAAAACATTGAGAAGTCGCTTCAGGGCGGGGAACCCACAGTAGCAGCCCCTATCAAGCACGCGTGCGATGAAATGTGGGCTGACTTCAAGCTGCACCGGAATTTGGTACGAAAGGCGGCTGGCAAGCTTGTGGTTGCCGCAGGTCGGCGTCGAGAGGGGAAGTTGCGCCGCCAGCAGCATGATGGTGCAGAAGCCGCAATGCGGCTGCGAGGTTTGAAACTGCGCGGCCGTGACGCTGCTGAAGTCATCGCTCCAGACGATCACTCCCAGATATACTGACCAGTATCCATTATCCAACATCCACTCGATGGCGACCATCTCGGAGTGCTGCTGATTGGTTGTCGTGAATGTCCTCGTCGTGGTGTCTTTCAATGTGACGATGGTCGTAGCGCTTTGGGCGCCCTGCATGTTATAAGTCTTGAACTCAGTATCGCAGTATTCACGCAATCCATTGAGCGACTGCTGTATGCTTGCGCTCATGATCGCTGCACCCTGCATCGTCTCGGTGCTCCGGGTCGTTCGCAAGAACCCGCTTCGGGACGCCTCGGGATATTGCGTGCGCCTGATCTCCCTCAGCGGGCAATCGTATTCGATGCACAACGGCAGTTCGCCGTAAGGCTCGTTCCACGCCTTTCCGCAGTTCTCCAGAGTGCACTGGATCATCGGCGCATCTCCTACTCGCTTCGCGGGAGAGCATAGCCGGTTTCCATAGCCGCTTCTATCGGCCGCAGGCGCTCACGAACGCCTGCGGCCGCGACGCCGCGTCGGCGGCGGGCAGTGGGGATCAGTCCTTGACGAGGCGCAGATGGCCGCGGCGCACCTCGCCGGTGCGTTCGCCGGCGCCGTCGATGGCGCGCAGGCCCGCGGCCGGCGCGGCGGTCGGCTGGTCCGCGGCGGAGGGTTCGCGCTGCGACTCCGCCAGCGGCGCCGCGTCGGCGGCCTCGCCCAGCCGCTCGATGATGCTGCGCGTGCCATGCGCCGCCACCACCTCGCGCGGGGAGCCTACCTCGGTCGCCACGTCGAGCACGCGCACGCGCTCCACGTCGAGCAGGAAGGGGCAGGGGACGGCGGCGGGCGGGTCTATCAGCCACAGGCCGGTCAGCACGCGGTCGATGCGCCCGAAATCGCTGCGCATCGGCAGGAACACCATCTCGAAGGCGGTGGACTGGCCGTCCGCGGCCCGCGCGGCGCCCTCCAGCACGGCGACGGCCGGCTCGGCCACGACGCGGTTGAGCGCGGCCTGGACATGGTTTCGCGTCGGGCCCGCCACCATCGAGAGAGCGCTCATCCCGCGCAGCTCCAGCCCGAACCAGCGGTTCAGACGGTCGCCGGCGATCCGGATGCGGAAGTTGGAGGGTCCGACATGTTCGAAGATCGCTAGGAAGGGCGCCTTGGAGCCGATCTTGCCGGCGTCCAGCTCCGCGCGGAACGGGGCAGGCCGCCCGCCCCGCAGGGCCGACCACATGGCGTGCAGGCCGGCGGCCTCCGGGTGTTTCAAAGCGGCCGTCCCGTTTTCGGACATCTGTTCCACTTCGATACGACGTTCATCAGCCTCGCGATCGCTCCACATTGCACCAGCACTCCCTAAAGTTAAAGGTTCCACAACGCGCGGCCCGGTTCCAGCGTAATGCGGATCGGACTTTCCGAAAAACTGTAGCAAAAGCCATGCCAGTCGGTTGCGCGCGCCCCGTCGGTTGTCGCAGATAGGGCGGCGATGGGATGGGGCGCTCGCAGCGGATGACGCTTTACAGCATGACAGGCTTCGCCGAGGCCGCCGGCGGCGTCGAGGGCCTCGCCTGGCGCTGGGAGGCGCGGAGCGTGAACGGCCGCGGCCTCGACCTGCGCCTGCGTCTGCCCGAGGGTTGGGAGGCGCTGGAGCCCGAACTGCGCCGCCGCGTCGGTCAGGCCGTCTCGCGCGGCTCCGTCACCATCGGCCTCAAGGTGGAGCATCTCGGCGCGTCGGCTGCGCCGGCCGTCGATCCTGAGGCGCTGTCGGAGGCCGTCGCCGCGCTCGTCGTGGTGCGGGACGCCGCGCGCGCCGCTGGACTGGAGGTCGCGCCCGTCTCCGCCGAGCGCCTGCTGCAGATCGCTGGCGCGCAGTCGGCCGAGCCGCAGCGCCGCCGCGCGCCGGACGAGGCGGCGATGGGCGCCGCGCTCGACAGCCTCGACGCGCTGATCGCCGGGCTGGCGGAGACGCGGGCGCGCGAGGGTTTGGCGCTGGGGCTGTCGCTCGGCGGCGTTCTCGCCGCGCTGGAGGCCGCGGCGCGCGCCCGCGTCTCCGCCGCCGAGGCCACGAAATAGGGGGCGAAAATGAAGGTGATGATGAGAGTGTGGAACGGCTGGGACGCCCAGTCGAAGAACATCCATCCCCAGACGGCCCGACGATTCATCCTGCGCCTCCAGCCTGTCGAAGCTAGCACGCCGCGGTCGCTTCGCGTTCGGGAAAATCCTTTGATCCACATCATTTGCAGATGCGGCTGCAGGCGCCTATGCTTCGTTCGAAAAAAAGAACGGAGTCCTCTGATGAACGTCATCCTCGCCGCCACCGATCTCTCGCCCAGGTCCGACCGCGCGGTGGCCCGGGCCTTCCGCATCGCGGCGGAGATCGGCGCGCGCGTATCGGTCGTCTGCGTGGTGGATGAGGACCTGCCCGGGACGATGTGCGCAAAGATGGCCGAGGAGGCGGGCGCGCGGCTTGCATCGCTCTCCGCCTCCATTCCCGATGCGGGCAAGGCGGCGCACGAGACGCGCGTGGTGACCGGCG
>CAYGUQ010000225.1:0-7077 GCA_964352995.1 uncultured Rhodobacterales bacterium | reverse complement strand
CGCTTCGACCTGCCCCGCACACCCCGCCGCGCCCGCTCGGGCGGGAGCGGCGGCGGCCGGGCGCAGGGGCCGCGGCGCCGCGATCGGCGCCGGGGCGGCGAGGGCCGCGAGGACGAGCGCCAGCGCCGCACGGCGCGCTCCGCCCGCGAGGAACGCCGCCGCCCAAGCCGGACCTTTCGCGAGGGCGCTCAGGGGGCGCTCGCGACGGCTGCGCAGGCCGGCGGCAGGTCGGCCATCGACAGCGGGGGGCGCGGCTTCGGCGGCTCCTTCGGCGGCGGCGGGTTGAGGGCCTCGTCGGAGAACCACCAGTCGAGCGTCGCGTCGCAGCCGTCTCCGGCCGGGGGCGGCGCCTGATCCTCGCAGGACGGCGAGCCGGCGGGGCACTTGAGCCGCACGTGGAAGTGGTGGTCGTGGCCCCACCAGGGCCTGACGCTGCGCAGCCATTCCCTGTCGCCGGCCGGCGCCCATCGGCAGAGCTCGGCCTTGATCGCCGCGTTGACGAAGATGCGTGCGACGCTGGGGTCCTGCGCGGCGGCGCGGATCAGGCGCGCGTGGTCGTCGGTCCACGAGGCTGCCATGCGCCGCCGGTCCGGCGCCACCTTGTTCACGGCGGAGCGGCTCTCGCGCTCCGAACGGCTGAGGCGCGCCGCGTCGGGCCGCATCAGCCAGATGTCGACGTCGAGGCCCACCTGATGCGACGCGTGGCCCGACGTCATCGGCCCGCCGCGCGGCTGGCTGACGTCGCCCACCAGCACGCCGGGCCAGCCGAGCGCCAGCGCGGCCTCGCCGAGCCGCCCGACGAAGGCGACGGTCTCGGGATGGCCCCACGCGCGGTTGCGGCTGGGGCGCATCGTCTGCCACCCCGGCCCGTCCTCGGGCAGCGCGGCGGCGCCGGCGAGGCATCCGCGCGCATAGCCGCCGATCGCCGAGGGCGCGCCGGGCGCCGGCCCCGCCGCCGCGCCGAAGCGGTTCTTCGCCGGCCCGCCGTCGTCGGCGGCCAAGCCCGCGCCCGCTGCGACGACCGCGACGACCGCGGCGAAAGCTGTTCTGATCGCCGTCCCCGCCATCGCCCGTCGTCCGCTCCAGCCCGCCGCGTCGGCGGCGTCGCGTTCGATTATGCCTGCGAACCGGGCCGCCGTGAACCCGGCGCTCGGGCCGCGGCGCGGCGGCGCCCTGCGACAAGGCGCCTTCGAAGGGGCGGATCGACCCGGCGGCCGCAGCGCGTTAGTCTCGTCGGAGTATCTTCGAGGGGAACGGTGCGATGCGCGCCCTAGCCATGCCTCAGGACGGTTCAGGCGCGCCGCGGTATTCCCACGTCGCCTGCGGCGATTGCCCGATCCGCGAGCGCGCCGTCTGCGCCTATTGCGACAGCGACGCGCTCGACGCGCTGTCGGCGATCAAGACCTACCGGGACTTTCCGGCCGGGCGCGACATCCTCGCGGCCGGCGAGGTGTCGCCGATGGTGGGCAGCATCGTGCGCGGCGTGGTGAAGCTCACGAAGTCCCTGCCGGACGGGCGCGCCCAGATGGTCGGGCTGCTGTTTCCGGGCGACTTCGTCGGCCACCCGGGCCGCGCGGAGGCCGCTTACGACGCGACCGCGGCGACCGAGGTGCAGCTCTGCCTCTTCCAGCGCCAGCCCTTCGAGACGCTTCTGCGCGAGACGCCGCAGCTCGAGAAGCGCCTGCTCGACATGACGCTGACCGAGCTCGACGCCGCGCGCGAATGGCTGCTGCTGCTCGGGCGCAAGACGGCGCGCGAGCGGATCGCCACCTTCCTGATGGCGCTGGCCGGAAGAGCCCGCCGCGCCGCGCCGGCGGGCCTGCCCGAGGGCGGACCGTTCTGCTTCGCGCTGCCGCTCACCCGCGGCGAGATGGCGGAGTATCTCGGCCTCACCATCGAGACCGTCAGCCGCCACATGACGCGGCTGCGGGCGGAGGGCGTGCTTGCGTTCTCCGACGCCCGCAGCGTCTCGGTGCCGGACCTCGACGCGCTGGCCGCGGAGGCGGGCGACTGAGCGGCCGGCTTCGGCCCCCGCCCCCTCTTCGCCGCTTCAGCCCGCGACCATCGGAAAGGTAACGCCGATCGCCCAGGCGAACACCACGGCGTTCGCCAGCCCGCCCGCCCAGGGCTCGCCGGTGCGCCGCCACGCCCAGCCGCTGAAGAGGCCGTAGACGAGAAAGAAGATCAGCAGCGCCGGCGTAAGGATGATCAGGAAGAACAGCCGCTCGAGATCCAGCGCCACCGCCGCGGCCAGCGACGCGAGAAACAGCAGCTTCGTCGCGGCGTAGGCGAAGCGCGGCGCCGCCGGCGCGCGCGTCAGCCATTCGTCCGCCAGAAACCACGGCGACATGCCCACGAGCAGCGCGGCGACGATCGGCAGGCGCGCCGCCACCGGCCAGAAGCTGGAGACATGGGCGTCGAGCGCCGGCCCAAGGGCGCCGAGCGCATAGGCCGCGACCGCGACGGCGGGTAGCGCCGCGCGCTTCAGCGCGGCGCGCGGCGGCCGCGCCGCGCCGGCCAGCCAGAGCCCCGCCGCGGTCAGCGCGCCGTAAAGCGCGAAGTGCAGGGCGAGATAGTCGCCCACGACCACCGGCAGGAAGCGCACGTCCATCGCCGTGGCCAGCAGCGGCGTCGCGACCGCGGGGACCGTCGCCACCGCCCAGAAGCGCCAGCCGACGAGCCCCGCCCCGCAGCGCGGCCTTCCCGAAGGCAGCAGCGCCGCGAGGGGCCAGCCCAGCGCCACGAGGGCGCCGAGCATCAGCAGGATCCACGGGCCCCGCGGCGGGACGGCGGGGGCCGGGCGCTCCACGCCGAAGGCGGCGTCCAGCCACGCGACGGCCTCGCGGGCGGTCGCGGGGCTGTAGAGCACGCCGATATGCTCGACGCCGGGCGCGAGCGCGGCCCGGCGGGCGCCGTGGTCGGCATGCGCGCCGTAGGTGACGCCGAACGCGGCCTCCGGGCCGGCCTGGGCGCGGGTGCGCTCCAGCGCCCAGTCGGCGAGCGCGCCCTCCCACGCGCCGGCGATCATCAGCAGGTTGCCGGGCCGATCCGCCGTGACGACCGGCGAGAAGGCCGACACGGCGACGGTCGCGGCCACGTCCCGCCCCTGCTCCGCCGCCAGCCGCGCGATCACGTCGCCCGCCATCGAATGGCCCAGCAGCGCGACGCGCCCGTCGACCCCGTCCAGACCGCGCGCGGCGGCCGTCACCTCCCGCAGCTGTTCCAGGATGCCGGCCGTGGCGCCGTCCACAGCCGTCACGTCGCCGGTCATCGGCCGCGGATGGCGGCCATGGCCGAGGAAGTCGAAGCTCACCGCGACGTAACCCGCCTGCGCGAGCGACGTGGAGATAGCCCGCATCAGCTGGCGCGAACCCGAGAAGCCGTGCGCCACGACCACCGCCGGCGCCGCCGCCGCGCCGGGCGCCGCCGGGCGGCTCACGGTCACGGGGGTGTCGCCCACGCGCATCTCTTGCATCCGCACGCCGGTCTCGGCCCGTTGCAGCGTCGCGAGCGCGAGCGCGAGGGCGACGAGCGCCGCGAGCCCGACGGCGAGGCGGAGCCGCCCCCTCCGCAACGCGCTTGCGCGGGGGGCCTGCGTCAGTCCACTAGTCGGGCCGTCCGACGAGGGCTGATCAACGCTGGAAGGCGACCCATGTTCGTGCCGCCGGAATTCGCCGCCCATTTCACCCTCTTGGTCCTCGCCGCCACCTTCGCGCTGTTCGTGTGGGAGCGCTACCCGCCGGAGGTGGTCGCGCTGACGGCCCTTTCCACCCTGCTGGCGACCGGCGTGCTGACCGCGGGCGAGGCGCTGGCGGCGCTGTCGAACCCCGCGCCGGTCACCATCGCCTGCATGTTCATCCTGTCGGGCGCCATGGTGCGCGTGGGCGTGCTGGACGCGGTGACGGAGGTGATCGCGGCGAAGGCGCAGGCGCGCCCGGCGGTCGTCATCGCCGGTTTCGCGGGGCTCGTGCTGATCGGCTCGGCGTTCATGAACAACACGCCTGTCGTGGTGATGATGATCCCCGTCGCGATCAGGCTCGCCGCCTCCATGGGGGAGAGCGCGTCGCGCCTGCTGATCCCGCTGTCCTACACGGCGATCCTCGGCGGTCTCTGCACCATGATCGGCACATCCACCAACCTGCTGGTGGACGGCGTCGCGCGCAACCACGGGCTGGCGCCCTTCGGCATGTTCGAGATCTCCGCGGTCGGCGTGACGGCGGCCGTCGTCGGCGTCGTCTATCTCGCGCTGATCGGCCGGCGGCTGCTGCCGGAGCGGCGGGCGATGTCCGACAGCCTGGTCGACCGCCGGTCCCTGCGGTTCATCACCGAGCTCGCCATCCGCGAGGATTCGCCGCTGGTGGAGCAGCGCACGGCGGAGGTGGAGTTCTTCCGGCGCGACGGCGTGCGGGTCATCGACGTGCTGCGCGGGGACGAGTCGCTGCGGCGGACGCTCGGCGAGGTGCTGCTGCGCGCCGGCGACCGCGTGATCCTGAAAACCGGCGCGGAGGAGCTGCTTTCGCTGCGCCAGAGCCGCGCGATGGGCGGCATCGACCGTCTCTCGCAGAAGAACAGCGTCACCGTCGAGGCGCTGATCACGCCGGGGTGCCGCCTGATCGGGCGCTCGCTCGGCAAGCTGCGGCTGCGCCGGCGCTACGGCGTCTATCCGCTCGCGGTCCACCGGCGCGACCAGGCGACCGGGGTGAAGCTCGACGACGTAGTGGTGCGGGTGGGCGACACCCTGCTGCTGGAGGGCGACCCCGACGACATCCGCCGTCTCGCCGAGGACGTGGACCTCGTGGAGCTCTCGCGCCCCGTCGCGCGGCCCTATCGGCGCGACCGCGCGCCGATCGTGCTGGCGGCCTTCGCGGGCGTCGTGGGCCTCTCCGCGCTCGGCGTGGCGCCCATCGCCACCCTCTCGCTGATCGCCGTCGCCGCGGTGCTGCTGAGCCGCTGCATCGACGCCGACGAGGCCTTCGCGGCGGTGGACGGGCGCCTGCTCGCCCTGATCCTCGCCATGCTGGGGGTCGGGGCGGCGCTCGACAAGACCGGCGCGGTCGCCATGATCGCCGACGGCGCGGCCCCGTTCCTCGACGGGCTGGACCCGCGGCTGGTGCTCTGGGGGATGATCCTCGTCACGTCGATCCTCACCGAGGCCGTCACCAACAACGCGGTCGCCGTGGTGATGACGCCAGTGGCGATCGCGCTGGCGGCGAGCATCGGCGCGGACCCGCGGCCTTTCGTCGTCGGCGTGATGATCGCGGCCTCGGCGAGCTTCGCGACGCCCATCGGCTACCAGACCAACACGCTGGTCTACAGCCCCGGCGGCTACCGCTTCAGCGACTACCTGCGCGTCGGCGGGCCGCTGAACCTGCTCGTCGGCGCGGTCGCCGCCATCGTGATCCCCATGGTCTGGAGCTTCTGACGCCCATGCAGGAAGTGCTTTTCTTCATATGCCTCGGCGGCGCGCTGGCGGCGGCGATCCTCGCGCAAGGGCTGCTCTTCGCGGCGCGCGAGCATGTCGCGCGCGAGCATCCCGAATGGCGCAAGGCGCTCGCGGCGGGCGGCTTCGGCCTGCGGATGGGCGGGGAGGACGCGCGGCTGAGGCGGCGCATCCTGCGCCCGCTGGTGACGGGACGGATGCCCGCAGGCCCGGCGGAGGACCCCGTGCTGCGCCGGCTGGGCGGCTGGCTGCGCGCGGCCTTCTCGATCGTGGCGCTCGGGCTTCTTGGCGTCGTCCTCATCATGTGGCTGAGGGTGCAGGGCGGCTGACCTCCGGCGCCGCTTGAGGGGGCCCTCCCGCGCGCCTATAAGGCGCCCGCAAGACGGGTCGACAGGGGAGAGGCGCCATGGCCGGGCATTCCAAGTGGGCGAACATCCAGCACCGCAAGGGCCGGCAGGACGGCATCCGCGCCAAGTTGTTCTCCAAGCTATCAAAGGAAATCACCGTCGCCGCCAAGATGGGCGATCCTGATCCAGACAAGAACCCGCGCCTTCGGCTTGCCGTCCGCGAAGCACGGGCGAACTCAATGCCGAAGGACAACATCGACCGCGCCATCAAGAAGTCGCAGGCGGGCGATCTGGAGACCTACGAGAACATCCGTTACGAGGGCTACGGGCCAAACGGCGTGGCCGTGATCGTCGAGGCGCTGACGGACAACCGCAACCGCACGGCCTCCAACGTCCGCAGCACCTTCGCCAAGAACGGCGGCAACCTCGGCGAGACCGGCTCGGTCAGCTTCATGTTCGACAGGATGGGCGCCGTCGCCTACCCCGCCGCCGTGGGCGGGGCGGACGCGGTGATGGAGGCGGCCATCGAGGCGGGCGCCGACGATGTGGAGAGCGACGAGGACGGCCACCTGATCTGGTGCGCCGCCGACGACCTCTCCGAAGTCGCCAACGCGCTGGAGGCCGCGCTCGGCGAGCCCGAGAGCGCCAAGCTGGTGTGGCGGCCCCAGACCATGACGGACGTGGACGAGGACGCCGCGCGCACCCTCGTGAAGCTCATCGAGACGCTGGAGGACGACGACGACGTCCAGACCGTCACCGCCAATTTCGAGATGAGCGAAGCGGTGATGGAGAAGCTCGCGGGCTGAGGCGGCGCAGCCTTCGCGCCGCCCGCGACAGCGCCCGACGACGGACGACGGCGTCGCGCGCGCCCGCGAAAGTCGCGCCGCGTGACGCGACAGCGGGGCGCAGGAACCGGGGTACGGCGGCGGAACCCCTTTATCCGCGTCGCTCCCGCACGGCGCAGCGGCTTCTCGACAGCCCGGAAGCCGATAGCGCGAATACGCCCCGGCTTTATAGGCGGCGCGCACTTTCTTGCGTGCGCCGGACTGGCTACCGTCGCGCCAAGGCGATTGCAGGGCGGGCGGATGACGCAGGGCGAACCGGCATTCTGGGAGTTCCTCTGGCGGAACCCGTGGAGGTGGAGCCACGCCGAGGTTGCAACCTTCGCTGTCCTGCTTGGAGCGGCCGGCTCCGCGATCTGGTGCCTTGGCGCTTTCGCGCGGTGGCTGCGGAGGAGCCCCGACCAACCGCAAGCAGAGGTCGCGGAACCTGCCCCGCCCGTGCCAGCCC
>CAYGUQ010000224.1:0-7087 GCA_964352995.1 uncultured Rhodobacterales bacterium | reverse complement strand
AGGCGAGGCACCGCGCGTCATGCGCCTCGGGCGCCGTGTCCTCCGCGCCCGCCAGGCACAGCACCGCGGGCGCCCCGTCGGGGGCCAGCACGACAGGCCCGGCGGCGACGACCGGCGCGTGAGCGAAGCCGAGCAGCGCCGCCGACAGCGCGAAGAGCGCCGCCGCGACGATGGTGCTGCAGAGCCGACGTCGCCAGGTCATGGCCCAAGGATACCCGGCGCGCGGCGGATGTCCACGCGGCGGGGCGCGCCGCCCGGCGGTGGGGAGGCGCGACGTCGCGTGCGTCCAGGCGACCGTCGCCGCGCTTGGTTCCGGCCTGCGTCGCTGCTAGGACCGATGCGGGGAGCGACCAACTCATGCGACGTCTGCGCCTTCATCGTTGGCTCATTCTGCCGTCGGCGGTCCTGTGGCTGCTGGCGCAGCTGACCATGACCGGCGCGCTGGCCGCGCCCCTCGATCCCGCGTCGGTCTCGCCCCTGACGCGCATGACCGTGATCTGCACCGAGCAGGGTCTGAAGGTGGTGCCGCTCCGCGACGATCACCGCGACGGGTCGCCGGTTCCCGACTGCCATTGGTGCAAGGGCGCATCCGCCATGCCCGAAGCGCCGCCGCCCGACGGCGCCTGCACGCCCGCGGCGCTCGTCTTCGCGGCCGATCTCGCCCGGGCGCATCAGCTTTTGCGCCAGCTTGGCGCCCTCTCCGCGGCGACGCCGAGGGCGCCGCCGGCCGCCTGACCATCCGCAAGACCCGTGGCCGCGCCCATCAGGGCGCGGACGTCCCTGCGCTTGATCAGACGAGAGAGAACATGACCCTCCGGACCACCCTGCTGGGCGCCGTCGCGGCCGCCCTGACCGCCTTCGCCGCGCCCGCCGCCGACGTCACCGACGTGCTCGGCCGCACCGTGACCGTGCCGGACGATCCCCAGCGGATCCTCGTCGGCTTCTACTTCGAGGACTTCTACGCCGTGGGCGGCCCGGACGCGTACGGCCGCGTCGTCGCCATCTCGCGCCCGAACTGGGAAGGCTGGCGCAAGCTGCAGTGGGACGCCTACGTCGCGCGCGACCCGCGCATCGATGCGCTGGCCGACGTGGGCGACGTCGAGGGCGGCACCTTCAGCCTCGAGGCCGCGCTCGCCGCGCAGCCCGACCTCGCCATCTTCGCCGCCTGGCAGTACAGCGCGCTGGGCGAGACGGCGGCGCGGCTGGAGGCCGCCGGCGTGCCGATCCTCGTGCTCGACTACAACGCCCAGACCGTAGAACGCCACGTCGCCTCGACGCTGGCGCTCGGCGCGGCGCTGGGCACCGAGGACCGCGCGCAGGCGCTCGCCGACGAATACGCCGCCGCCGTGGCCGACGTGCTGGCGCGCGTCGAACGGGCGGAAGGACCGCGCAAGAAGGTCTATGTCGAACTCGGCCAGAAGGGCGCGGGCGAGGTGGGCAATTCCTACGCCGGCGGCATGTGGGGCGGCGTCATCGGGCTGGCCGGCGGCGAGAACATCGCCGCGGGACAGATCTCGAACTGGGGGCCGCTCAGCCCGGAGCACGTGCTGGCGTCGAACCCCGACATGGTGCTGCTGGCCGGCGCCGACTGGGTCGGCCGCGAGCACGCCATCCTTATGGGACCGGGCATCGACCCCGCGCTGACCCGCGAGCGGATGCGCCCCTATGTCGGACGCCCCGGCTGGGCGGACCTCGCCGCCGTGCGCGCCGGCGAGGTGCACGCCGTCTACCACGGCGGGGCGCGCACCCTCTACGACTACGCGTTCCTGCAGTACATCGCGAAAGCGCTGCATCCCGAGGCTTTCGCCGACGTCGATCCGCAGGCGAGCCTCGACAGGTTCTTCGAGCGCTGGATGCCGATCCCGTTCAGCGGCACCTACTTCGTGCGGCTCGACTGACGGATCAGGGGCGCGCGGTCCTTCCGCGCGCCCCGCTTCTCGCCATGAGCGACGCCTACGCCGACCTGTCGCGCCGCCGCGCGCGGGCCCTCGCCCTCGGCGCGGGACTCGTCGCGTTGGTCGCGCTGCTCGACCTGCTGACCGGACCTGCGTTCCTGTCGCCCCTCGCGGTGGCGCGCAGCCTGTTCGCGCCGGAGGCCACCAGTGCGATGAACGCCGTGATCGTGCGCGACATCCGCCTGCCGATGACGCTGACGGCGCTGGCAGTCGGCGGCTGCCTCGGCGTGGGCGGCGCTGTGATGCAGACCATCCTCGGCAACCCGCTCGCCAGTCCCTTCACGCTGGGGGTGTCGGCGGCGGCCGGCTTCGGGGCCTCTCTGGCGATCCTGACCGGGGCGACGCTGCCGTTCCTGCCCTTCGCCACCGTGCCGCTCGCGGCCTTCGCCGGCGCGCTCGGCGCCTCGGGCCTCGTCTGGGGCCTCTCGCGGCTGCGGGGGATGAGCCCCGAGATCATGGTGCTGGCCGGGGTGGCGACGCTTTTCCTGTTCCAGGCGCTGCAGTCCGCGGCGCAATACCTCGCCTCGCCCGAGGTGCTGCAGAGCATCGTGTTCTGGCTGTTCGGCTCGCTCCTCAAGGCCGGCTGGCCCGCGGCGGCGGTCACATGGGCGGCGCTGCTGGCGGGGATGGCGGCGCTGGCCCCCGACCTCTGGCGGCTGACGGCCCTGCGGCTGGGCGACGCCCGCGCGGCGGCCGTGGGCGTCGAGCCCGAACGCCTGCGCCGCCGCGCCTTCGCGATCACCTCGGCGCTGGCGGCCGGCGCCGTCGCCTTCGTCGGCGTGATCGGCTTCGTGGGGCTGGTCGCCCCGCATCTGGCGCGGGCGCTGGTGGGCGAGGACCACCGGTTCCTGATCCCCGGCTCGGCGCTGGCGGGCGCGCTGATCGTCTGCGGCGCGTCGATCCTGTCGAAGATCGTCTCACCCGGCGGGGTCATCCCCATCGGCATCGTCACGGCGCTGGTGGGCGTGCCCTTCCTGTTCGCGCTGATCCTGAAGGGGCGGAGGCGCTTCTGGTGAGCGTGACGCTTCAGGGTCTTTCGGTGCGGCGCGGCGGCGCGCTGACG
The DNA here is from genome assembly GCA_964352995.1 of uncultured Rhodobacterales bacterium. Lineage (GTDB taxonomy): Bacteria > Pseudomonadota > Alphaproteobacteria > Rhodobacterales > Rhodobacteraceae > Rubrimonas. Next base: position 4,069 of record CAYGUQ010000224.1, on the reverse strand, counting down.
CTGGCCCCGGTCAGCCTGACCCTGGCGCCGGGGCTGACGGCGCTGATCGGCCCGAACGGCGCCGGCAAGTCCACGCTGCTTCAGGCGATGGCCGGGCTCGTTCCGGCGTCGGGCGCGACGCGCGCGCCCGGTCCGGTCGCCTACATGCCGCAGGACGGCGGCCCGCCCGCCGGGCTGACGCTGGTCGAGACGGTGATGCTGGGCCGCCTCGGCGCGCTGGGCCTGCGCACGCCGCGGACGCTGGCGGCCGAGGCGGCGGCGACGCTCGGCCGCTTCGGCCTCGGCGCGCTTCAGCATCGCGCGCTGGACGAGGTCAGCGGCGGTCAACGCCAGTTGGTCTTTCTCGCGCAGGCGCTGTTCCGGGGCCCGGCGGTGCTGCTGCTGGACGAACCCACCGCCTCGCTCGACCTGCGCTGGAGCCTGATCGTCATGCAGGCCGCGCGCGACTGGTGCGCCGAGACCGGCGGCGTCGCCGTGGCCGCCATGCACGACCTGACGCTCGCCGCCCGCTTCGCCGACGCGATGGTGTGCCTCTCCGGGGGCGAAATCGACGCGGCCGGACCACCCGACGCCGTGCTGACGCCCGAGCGCCTCGCACGCGTCTACGGCGTCGAGGCGCGGATCGGCCGCGACGAGGACGGGCGCATCACCGTCACCCCTGTCGCGGGATTGAAGCTCTGAGTCGCCGGCTCCTTGGGTGGACCTGATCGTTCTTTCCCTGTCCTTCGGCGGGGCGCGCGCACTGCAAGGCGAGCGCGAAGCGCCACGCCGGCCCGTACTTCCGCGTTCCGGCCGGCCGCGGGGCGGGCGGCCGGGCTTGGATCACCGCCACGCGTTCTTGCGCGGGGCGCAGAACCCGTGTCCGAAAGAGAACATGGGGAATGACTGCTTGCTTCTCTCACCCGCTCTCTTCGCACGGCTGAGGGCGTCGGGCGTCTTTCGCAAGGGCGCTTGGCCCGGATCGCGTCCGCGCCGCTGGATGGTCTATCCGGAGTTGGTCGGCAAGATCCACGCCGCATCGGATCATCACGCGATCCGGGTCGACATCGAGGAGTAGCGGCCGAGCACATCTGGAAACACCTCGGTCGAGGGGGCGTCCACACACGGTCGTTCGAACAAATGGCGGCAGTCCGGTTGGGACTGGCCATCTTCGGCTGCGGCCACCGTTGAAGATGGGTCTTCCGGATCTCGCGAGGCTTGGCGCTGACGCCAGGAATACGCTTGTGAGGCGGATCCGTATTCTTGACGCCCGCTCAGCATTGCAAACAGGGGCGCTGGGTCGGATCATCGGCGAAACGCCGCCGATGTCCTCGCGAAAGGAAGCCTGGAGCCCGTGACTTCCGATTTTCTCACCCCCGACGGCGATATCCGGCTCGAGGGGCGCGTCGGAGGCCCTTTGTCGGGCTTGCGCTTCGTCGCCAAGGACCTTTTCGACGTCGCGGGCCATCCCACAGTGGCTGGAAATCCCGACTGGCCGGTAGGGCGCGCAGTTCCCGTTTCGCACAGCTGGGCGGTGCAGGTTCTGCTCGATGCGGGCGCGGATCTGGTCGGCAAGACCATCACCGACGAGGTTTCGCTGGGCCTGCTGGGAGAAAATGCGCATTACGGCGCGCCGCTCAACCCGCGCGCGCCGGACAGGGTCGCGGGCGGCTCGTCGTCAGGGTCGGCCTCGGCGGTCGCGCGGGGCGCCTGCGATATCGGACTGGGCACCGACACGGGCGGGTCGGTGCGCGTGCCCGCCAGCTTTTGCGGTCTCTACGGCATCCGCCCGACCCATGGCCGACTTCCGCTGGACGGGATGCTGCCGCAGGCGCCGTCTTCCGACACCACAGGATGGTTCGCTCAGGACGCGACGACTTTCGCGAGGGCTGGCTGCGTCATGCTGGGTCAGGGCGTCGACGCCGTGGCGCCGACACGGCTGCTGATCGCCGCCGACGCTTTCGGGTTCGCCGACCCCGAGGTGGTCGCGGCGCTGGCGCCGGCCGTCGAACGCCTCGGGCGCATGATCGGCGAGCATCGTGAGACGCTGCTGGCGCCGCCGGGGCTGACGCTGTGGGGCCGCGCGCAGCGCACGCTGCAGATCGCCGAGGCGTGGACGACGTTTCGCGACTGGGTGGAGCAGCGCAATCCGCGGCTGGCCTACCTGGTGGCGCGGACGCTGCAATTCGGCGCCGCGGTCCAACCGGCCGATCTGGCTTCGGCGGCCCTGGTGCGCGATGAGGCGCGCGGTCGCCTTGCGCATCTGCTGCCACCGGGAACCGTGCTGTGCATGCCCACGACGCCGTGCGTCGCGCCGCTGCGCGGCCAGCCGCTGGCGGTGCTGGACCGGGTGCGCGACCGCATCACCTGCCTCACCGCGCTTGGCGGACTGGCCGGGCATCCGCAGGTTTCCCTGCCGCTGGGGGAGGTTGAAGGCGCGCCGGTCGGGCTCTCCATCATCGGTCCGCGCGGCCACGACGAAGCGCTCATCGCGCTTGCGCAATCGCTGGAGGAGGCTCCATGACCGAGATCAACGCACCCGATGTGGTGGCGGAAGTGCGCACCCTGTTCGAGCGCTATGAGGCAGCCTTGGCTCAAAATGACGTGGAGGTGCTTGACGACACGTTCTGGCGCAGCCCGCACACCATTCGCTTCGCCTTCGCCGACCATGGCTACGGTTTCGATGAAATCCACCGGCACCGCCTGGCCCGTCCGCCTGGACCGGGCATCAAGGAGAAGCGCCTTCGGCTGGAGATCCTGACGATCGGACGCGATCTCGCGACCGTAAACCTCGAGTTCAAGATCCGCGGCAGGGACCTGATCGGCCGCCAAAGCCAGACCTGGGCGCGGCTGGACGAAGTCGGCTGGAAGGTCGTCTCTGCGCACGTGTCGTTTGCAGCGCCGCTCCCGGCATAATGGATGTCCTTGCCCAGCGCGTTCGCCGAGTTGCGCCCGGCCGCGCCAAGAGCGCATGGCGACGCTCCCGAGAACGGACGGTCGCGGGGCCAAGAGCCGCTTTCGCGGAACAGCCGTTCGCGCAGCCAAGCGGCAGGACGGTTCCGGCGCCATGTCGAACGGCGTCTCAGTCGCGCGCCGCACCGCGGCGAAGCCGCCTCGCCCAAGCGCGTCGGCGGGCCGTACTTCTGGACAGGCGCGACGGAGTGATCCGCTACACGCAGAAACTCTGATGATTTTGGACGCGGATCGGCCCTGGAGCCCCGAGCCGATCCATCGTTGGTCGACAGGTCGACGCAGGACGGCGCCGATCGACGGGGCCCCAGCGCTCGACCATCACGCGGCGGCGGCCGCGCCGGCGCCCGCGGCGAGGCGGCTCAGGCGGCGACTTTCGCCGGCAGCCCGAGGAGCGCGCGCGCCTGCGCGGGCGTCGCCACGGGCCGGCCGTGCTTCTCGCACAGCGCCGCCACCCGGCGCACCAGCGCGGCGTTGGAGGGGGCGAGCGTGTCGCGGTCGAGCCGCAGGTTGTCCTCCAGCCCGGTGCGGGCGTGGCCGCCCTCCGCGACGCACCATTCGTTGACGGTCAGCTGGTCGCGGCCGATGCCGGCGGCGCACCATTCGGCCTCCGGCGCCAGCCGCGCCAGCGTCGCGCGGAAGAAGTCGAAGCTCGGCCGGTCCACCGGCATCGCGTTCTTCACGCCCATCATGAACTGCACGTAGAGCGGCGCCGCGATGCGCCCGTCGCGCTTCATTGCGACGGCCTGGAAGATGTGGCTGAGATCGAACGCCTCGATCTCGGGCATGACGTGGCGGGTCCGCATCTCGGCTGCGAGCCAATCCACCAGATCGGGACTGTTGTCGTAGACGCGCGTCGGGAAGTTGTTCGAGCCCACCGCCAGCGAGGCCATGTCGGGCGCGAGCCGCAGCATCGCGCCCCGGTCGCGCCCGGCGCCAGAGCGCCCGCCGGTCGAGAACTGCACGATCATCTCGGGGACGTGGGCGCGCAGCCCCTCAAGCAGGCGCGCGAAGCGCTCCGGGTCCGAGACGGGGTTCTCGTCCTCGTCGCGGACATGGGCGTGGACGATCCGCGCCCCGGCTTCGAACGCCTCGTGGGCGCTCTCGACCTGTTCGGCTA
>CAYGUQ010000223.1:0-7091 GCA_964352995.1 uncultured Rhodobacterales bacterium | reverse complement strand
GAGGCGCGTTGATGCGCTGTGCCCAGTCGAAGTCGGGCGGCACGGCCGACCAGAGGGGACGGCCGATTTGCGATCGAGCACGCGGTCGCTCAGGTTGGACGTCCGCACGGCTCCGCCTGCAGGCGGACCTGTTCGGCTATCCGACCGCGCACTCTCGCAGCGGCGCGAGCCGGTCCCGTGCGAAGTCCTCGCGCCAGCGTGCGTTGAGCCCCGGCGCGAGCAGCACCGTTGCGACCGATCCTGCGGCCGGCGTCTGCTCGACCAGCACTTGCTCGAAAGTGAAGCCGAAGCCGCGAAGGGTGTAGCTCGCGTCGCCGGCGGGGCTCGTCTCGAAGGACGCGCCCGGCAGATGCGTCGCTTCGCGCTCGAAACACGCGGCGACCTCGACCGCCGGGCGTACGGAGGCGACGGTGGTGCGCTCGGCGCGCGCGGTGAAATCCGCTGGGTCGCGGATCCCGCTTTCCGGGGCGGCGCAGGCGGCGACCAGCGAGAGGAGGGAGAATGCGAGAGCGGGCGTGGACATGGTTGGAGCTTTCCATTGCGCCGCCGTGCGGTCAGACCGCCGGCGCGGGGGTGCGAAGATGCGCCAGTCCTGTCAGGACCAGCCACAGCGTGAGGCCGAGGAACCCGACGACGGTCAGCGCGGCGAAGGCCGAGCCGTCCCGTCCAAGAGCGAGGGCGAGACCCTCGGTTGTTCCGGCGGCGATGGCGCCGGCGCTCGCAAATCCGGCGAGCGCCGCCGCGCGAAGATTTCGGCGCCTCTGCAGCGCCGAGAGGCAGAGGACGAACATGGCGAGCAGAAGTTGGCCGAGATGCTCGCCGACCGCGACCCCGCCCCAGGCGTTGAGCAGGTCGAAGGCCCGTTCCGCCGCGGCCAGCTTTCCGGCGCCGGCGGCCGGGTCGACATGGGCGCGGGCGAGCGCGGGGACGACGAACACCCATCGCCAGAGGCCCATGGCCTGCGTCACGCCGGAGAGCGCGCCGAAGAGCGCCGCCGCGACGGCGAGACGCTCCGATGCGGCGCGGTTCTCCGGCGTTGTGGCCAGCGCGACGGCCAGCGGCGCGAGCAGCAGCGCCGCCCATGCGAAGGCGTGCCATGTCAGGATCAGCGCAGGTCCGCCCTCCGCGAACCGGGCCAGCGCCTCCGACGCCGGTCGGCGCAGGATGTCGGGATAGTCGTAGGTGATCGCCAGCAGCGCGTAGGGAAGGTTGAAGCCGATCCCGAGCGCAATGGCTGCGACGCCGAGCGCCGGGTCGCGGCCAGTCGCGGAGCTAGCGTTCATCGCGCGCCATCCGCCGCAGCGAACAGGCGGAACAGGGCCTGCTGCGGGCCGGCGGGCAAGCCGGCAAACAGGAAGTCCGCATCGAGCAGCAGCCGCGCCAGACGGCGCGGGTCGCGCGGAAGACCCGCCGCCGTCGTCGCCCCGGCCTCGGCGGCGGCCTGCATCCCGAGCAGAAAGCGCAGCATGCCTGCGCCTGGCGTCGACGTGCAGCGCAGAAGCGCGGGCGCATCCGACACGTTCTGAAAGCCGTGGACGACGTCCGGAGCGACGTCGACGCAGTCGCCAGCGCGCAGCGTCCGCGCGCAGCCGCCCAGCCGGAACGCGATCTCGCCCTCCAGAAGCTCGAAGCGTTCCGCAACGCTGCGATGACGGTGCGGCGGCGCGCCGGCGGCGCCGGCGGGCAGGCGCGTCGTGAAGACCAGATCGCCGCAATCGTCGCGCGGCCTCTCCAGTAGGGTGATCTCGTCCCCGGTGACGGGGTTGACCAGTGTGGACATCGCGTGCGCCCTCAGAAGCTGTAGGTCAGCGCGAGGCCGCCGAAGAGCTGGGTCGACGAGCCTTCGCGCGCGACGATCGGGCTGTCTGCGGCGTCGCCGAGAAGCTCGGTGACCGATACGATCCCGAGCAGGCCCCAGGCGTCGGTCACCGCGTAGGAGCCGACGACGCTGAGGCCGACGTCGCGCAGCCCGCCGGACGCCTCGAAGGGCGAGAGGCCCGACGCCGCCGCGCCTGCTGCGCTGACGCCTGAATACGTCTCTGCGTAATCGTCGGTCACAAACCGCGTGGAGGCGGCGACGGTCAGGCCGAACTTTTGCGCCGGGCGGAACGCGTATGCGGCGGTAAGCGTGGCGACGACGCCGGAATGCGCGCCGCTTGCGTCCGCAAGGACGTCGAGCCTCAGGACGCCCTCGTCCGCCGAGGCGAGCCCGAGCGGTTGCCCGTAGCGCAGGAAGCCGCCGATCTCGAGCGCGTCGTCGATCTCCGCCAGCCTGGCCACGGCTGCGCTGTCGACGTCGTCGCCGCGCCCCGGTCGATATCGTATCGCGGGACCGAACCCGAAGCCTTCGAAGGGCGAGACGTCCAGCCGCGCCTCGGTTCCGTCGAGTTCGAGGCTGACGCCGGCCCAGGCGACCCGACCGACGAGCAACGGCGCCGCTTCGAATTCGGAGGCGCCTTCGAACTGGGGCGCAAGGCCGACGCCGGCGCCGACGAAGCCGGTCGGCGCGTCGAGAGCGTCGTCGGCGAGCGCATGTCCCGCTGCGAGCAAGAGGATGGGAAGCGAAAAGCGCATGGGTGTCTCCTTGAAGAACCGCGCATTGCGTCGGGCCGCAGGTTGCGGGTCGGCGAGGCGGCTGGGATTGCGAGGTGTTCAGGCCGCCTGCGCGACAGGGCGATGCGCGAGCGTCATGGTGACGGCGTCGCCGAGCGACGTATGCGGCGGCGGTCCGATCAGCGCCCGGAGGCGGACGTCGCAGGGACGCATCGGCCGGCGCCAGAGCCAGCGCATCTCAAGCGCCTCGCGCGCCGTCGCGTCGACGAGGCCGAAGAGAGGAGCGAGGAACCAGGGAAAGCGGCGAACAGGCAGTGCAGGCGCGCCGAGCGCCGTCGAAACCGCCTCGGCCATCGCGCGTTCGGGCTCGAGCCAATGGTTGGGGAAGCCGATCCTCTCGACCCGCAGAAGATCTTCCTCGCGGTCGAGCAGCCGGGCGACGGTTTCGCCGACGTCCGGCGCGTAGGCCCAGGCGTGGCCGACGCCTGGCGCGGAGAAATCCCATACCTCCCGGGGCGCTGCGAGGCCGCCCCTGACCATGTGGCTCAGCCATGAGGCGGAGATCCCCGGACCGAACACGTCGCCGCAGCGCAGCGTCAGCGAGCGCGCCGACGAAGCCGCGATCATCGCCTCCATGTCTGCGCGGATCGCGCCCTTGCGCGTCGCGGGTCGATGCGGCGCCGCCTCGTCCACGACAGGTCCCTGTTCCGGCGAATGCACGTAAAGGTTTCCCGGGAACACGAGGCGCGCGCCCGCCGCCTCGGCCGCCGCCAGCGCATGCGCCGCCATGGCGACGCCTTCCTCGCGCCAGCGCAGAAAACCGTCAGGCTTGGCTGCATGAACGACCACGTCGGCCCCGACGGCGGCGCGGACGACGGCGAGCCGGTGCAAGGCGTCCCCGCGCAGCCACTCGATCTTGCGCGGATCGAGCCCGCGGCGCGCGACGCGCGGTCGGGCGATCCCCGGATCGCGATGAAGCGCCCTGACGCGCCAGCCGGCGGCGACCAGCGCCCCGGCGATCTCGAACCCCAGCCCGCCCGTAGCGCCCAGCACGAGCGCCGTCCGCGTCCCAGTCTCAACCATCGTCGCCTCCCGCCCTGTCCAGCCGCAGCGACAGATGCGGGATGCGCGTCCAAAACAAAATCGACGAAAGACGTTTCCATGCTATGCAGATTTGCATGAGCCCTGATTGGACGCATTATCGCAGTCTGCTCGCGGTGCGCCGCCACGGCAGCCTGTCCGCCGCCGCCCGCGCGCTGGGCCTGACGCAGCCGACGCTGGGTCGGCATGTTACGGCGCTCGAAGCCGCGCTCGGCGCAGCGCTCTTCACGCGCTCGGCCGCCGGGCTCGCCGCGACGCCGCTTGCAGAAAGCCTCGTTCCGTTGGCCGAAACGATGGAGGCGGCCGCGGACGCGATCGCGCGGCGCGCGGCGGGGTTGGGCGATGCGGCCGAGGGCCTGGTTCGGATCACGGCGAGCGAAGTGGTCGGGGTCGAGGTCCTGCCTTCGATCCTTGCCGAGTTGCAGACGCGCCACCCCGGCATCGCCGTCGAACTGGTCCTGTCGAACCGGTTGGAGAACCTTCTTCGCCGGGACGCCGACATCGCAGTGAGGATGGCCGCGCCCGCCCAGCAGGCGCTGGTGGCGCGCCGTCTGGGCGCTGCGCCGGTGGGTCTTTTCGCGCATGCGAGTTATGCCGCGCGACGCACCCTGCCGCTAAGTCCGGCTGATCTCGTCGACCACGCGGCCATCGGCTTCGACCGCGACTGGGCCGCGTTCCGGCCGCCGCCCGACAGTCCGTTGAAGCTGAAGGACCTGCGGTTCGCGATCAGGAGCGACAGCCAGCTGGCGCAACTCGCTGCGCTGCGCGCCGGGGCCGGCGTCGCCGCGACGCATCTTGCGATCGCCGCCGGAGACCCCGAGCTGGTTCGCGTGCTGCCAGAGATCGAATTCCCAGTCGAATGCTGGCTTGCGATGCATGAAGACCTGCGCCCGAACCGTGCCGCGCGAACGACGTTCGACGCGTTGGCCGATGGTCTGGCTCGATGGTTGGCGCTCCGGCGGCGGCCGCTTGCTGAACAGCCCTCTGAGTTTCAGGGAGATGCTTCGAAGCCGCCATGACCAACTTTGGCGCACCTTAAAGCGCGCCTTGTGGATCGGCGCGGCGTCACGACGCCGGACGGCATCGTAAGTCATTGATATATAATAATTTCAAGGGAGTCGCACACTCGGGCGCTCATCCACGCCCAAGGCGCAATTCTGCGCCTGACCTATCCTGAACCTGCTACTCCGCTACCACCACGGTAGCGAGGCCGAAGCGCGTCAATTCATCTGGCACCAGGAAGTACGCCTGCTCCGGCGGGATGCGCATCGCCACGACCTCGATGGATGGATCGACGTCCATCTCAGCCCAGTAGTCGAAGACGTCCGCCTTGAGCAGCTGCATTTGCCGCGCGGCCTCGCCCGCGCTCAGGGTCGCCGTCTCCACGAACGCGGCTTGGTGGAGACCGACCCAGGCGTCGGCGTGCACGGTGCGTTCGACGCCGCCGGCCAGCAGGAAGGGGCAGGCCGAGACGCAGGCGTCTTCCGCCAGCACATGCGTCGCGATGCTGCGCGCCCGGATGGAGCGGCCGATGGTCAGCGCGGTCGTCACCGCTCCGCCGGGGCTGTGCAGGGCGATCCGTCGAGGCGGCTCGGGCAACTCGTCAAGTCGGCGCTCGAAGCGTGCGTCGTCGCCCGGCAGGATCGCGCCGCGCACGTAGAGGGCCTGCCCGACACCGGGTATCTCGACCGTCGCGAACTCCAGACCCTCGCCCTGCGACGGCAGCGGGGCGCGCGGCGTGGCCGCGCCAGGGCGCGTCGGCACCTGCGTCAGGTCGTGTGGGCGGGTCTGGTCGCCGGGCGCGATGGGCGTCCTCGGGGTCGGCGCGATGGGCTCGCCCGCCCCGAGAAGGTTCCCTCCCGTCACGTCCGTCCAGACCAGCGCCGCCGCAAGCCCGACCTGAAGGATCAGCAACCCGCGCAGCACCGATCGCGCCCGCATCCCGGTCAGGCGGGCGAATTGTCGAGCGCTCCATTCCTCGGCCCTCTCGCCGGCGTCGCGCGGCTTAGGCTCCACGCTCATTCGGCGGCCCGCATCGTCGGATGGTCACCCGCCTCCCCGTTCCGCCCGTCGCGTTCTCCGGCAAGGCGCCCACGAGCGGTCGCCGGGCCGACGCGTGACGTCTCCAGACTGCGCATCGCCGCGAGCGCCGCCTGAAGATCGCCTACCGACAGCGATCGCTCGTAAGGAAGGTCGCCGCGCCCGCGTCGGATCGCCGCCTGGCTGACCGCGATGATGAACACCAGCACAAGCGGGATCAGGTCGATTGCGATCGCTCCGGCCCAGGCCGGCGCGAAATCCGCGGCGTAGCGGATCACCGCGTCCGCGCTGCTGAGCTGCACATATGTCGTCTCGACCGGCTCCGGCAACGACAGGACCGCCGCGGCGGCGTCCCAAAGCCCCTGCGCCCTCTGATCGAGCGCCCGCAGCGCGCTGTCGATCGTCGCAGTCTGTGCGGCTCTGACGGTCGCGCCGCGCCCGTCGATTTCCGGCAGCACCACCGAGGCGCGCAGATCTTCCGCAGCCCGTTGCACCAGAAGCGCCACCGACAGCTGCCGCAATTGCGTGATGACGCCCGCCAGCCGGACGCTCTGCTCCGCAAAGGCCACCGACCGCAGTTTCACCGGCGCGGTCTCGGCCGTCAGGCCGCGCATCCGGTCGAGGATTGCGTTGCCCTGCTCGAAGGCCCGCTGGATCGGTTCGGCCTGCGCCGCGATCTGCGCCTCCAGCCCTGCAAGCTCGCCAGACTTCTGGCTCAGCAGGCGATAGACGGCGCCCTGACCGCCGACTCCCGACAACGAGCCTTCGCTCTCACGCTGCGACAGATCTTCGAAGACCGCCTGCACCCGCGCCACGTCGCGCCCAAGCGCCTGACCCGCCACGGCGTTGGCGTGCGCTCGCTCGAGCGCCGCCTGGTAGGCCTGAACTGTTCGCGCCAGATGCTGTTCGACCGCGGCCGAGCCCGCCAGCGCCGCGGCGTTCAACCAGCTCGACATCGCAACGATCGCGAGGGAGCCGAGCAGCGTCGCGAAGCCGAGCCCGATAACGCCGCCGGCATAAGTCATCGCCGGCAGGATGCGCATGACGTAGGACCAGAAGACGAAGATGCCGACGCTTACCGCCAGCGAATACGCGACCGCGGCGAAGAAGGTCAGCGCGCCCTGTCCTTCAAGCAGCCCGGTCACCCCGAGATAGGTGTAGACGCCCGAGGCCGCTGCGAGCACGCCAAGCGCAAGCGGCGTAAAGGTCTCCAACCAGCCGAGATGCCCCTCGATCTCACGCGCGTTGCGCAACCCGCGCGCAGCCGCGGGGTTCTGGGTCGCATCAGCATCCAGCGTCGAAAGGCCTGCTTCGTTATCGGCGTTCATCCACCGCTCCCTCTACCGTCCAGCCGGCGGACGCCGCGCGAGCTGCAGGCGAAGCGGCGAAACGCTCTC
>CAYGUQ010000222.1:0-7096 GCA_964352995.1 uncultured Rhodobacterales bacterium | reverse complement strand
CGGCCTCCAGCCCGATATAGCCCCCGCCCACCACGAGCGCGCGGGCGCCCGGCGCCATCGCCGGCGCCATGGCGTCGACGTCGGCCAGCGCGCGCACCGTGTGGACGCCGGCGAGATCGCCGCCCATCGCCGCGGGCAGCCGGCGCGGCGCCGCGCCTCCGGCCAGGGCCAGCCGGTCATAGGGCAGCGCGCGGCCGTCGGCGAGCAGCACCCTGCGTCCAGCGCGGTCGATCGCCACGGCGGCGACGCCGAGGATGAGCTCGATGGCGGCGTCGACGTAGAACTCCGGCGGCCGGAGCCACAGGCGCTCCGCGCCGATCTCGCCGAGCAGATAGGCCTTGGAGAGCGGCGGGCGCTGATAGGGCGGCGCCGGCTCGGCGCAGACCAGCGCGAGCGCGCCGGCGAACCCCTCGGCGCGCAGCGTCGCGGCGATCTCGAGACCGGCCTGCCCTCCGCCCACGATCACGATCCGCCCGTCCATGCCGCCTCCCCTTCGCGCCGCGGCGCCATGAGGCGGCGCCCGGCTGCGCCCGTCAACCGGGGCCGCCGGGCCGAAGGCGATGGCCATCCTCACGCGGGCGCGCTAGCGAGGGCGCTCCATGGAACGGGGACGGCGCGCCGGCGTCGGGGCGGAGGGCGTCGTGGAGCAGACCACTCTGGTGATCGCCGACGGGCGCGTGCTGACGCCGGACGGCTTCGTCTCCGGCGATCTCGCGCTGTGCGGAGATCGAATCGTCGGCGTATCGAAGGGGCCGACGCCGCCGGGCGCCGAGCGGCTCGACGCCCGCGGCCGGCTGGTGCTGCCCGGCGTCGTCGACATCCACGGCGACGCCTTCGAGCGGCAGATCGCGCCGCGGGCGACGTCGTCGTTTCCGCTCGACGTGGCGCTGATGGAGAGCGACCGGCAGCTGCTGGCGAACGGCGTCACCACCGCCTTTCACGCCGTCACCGTCTCGTGGGAGCCCGGCCTGCGCAGCCTCGACAGCGCTGCGGGGATCGCCGCGCGGCTGGAGGCGCTGCGCGGACGGCTGGCCTGCGACGCCCGCCTGCACATCCGCTGGGAGGTGTTCGCGCTCGAGGCGGTCGAGACCGTGCTGGGCTGGCTCGACCGGACGCCGACGCCGATACTCGCCTTCAACGACCATGTCTCGAACGCGATGCTGAGCGGCCATGTCCAGGCGAAGATCCCCCAGAGCGCGGAGCGGGCCGGCGTCTCCGAAGCCGACTACCGCGCGCGACTGGAGGGCGTGTGGGCGCGGCGCGGGGAGACGGAGGCCGCCATCGCCCGGCTCGCCGCGGCCGCGCGGTCGGCCGGCGCCGTGCTGCTCGCCCATGACGAACGCAGCCCCGAGGAGCGCGCGCGCTTCCGCGCCCTCGGCGTCTCGACGTCGGAGTTTCCGATGAACCGCGAGACCGCCGCCGCGGCGCGGTCGGCGGGCGAGCACACGGTGCTGGGCGCGCCGAACGTGGTGCGCGGCGGCAGTCATATCGGGATGCTCGACGCCGGCCCGGCGGTCGCCGAAGGCCTCTGCACCGTGCTCGCGTCCGACTACTACTACCCCGCGCCGCTGCTGGCGGCGTTCCGTCTCGCGCGGGACGGCGTCCTGCCGCTTGAGGCAGCCTGGGCGCTGGTCTCGCGCAACGCGGCGGAGGCCGCCGGCCTGCGCGACCGGGGAACCCTCGCGCCGGGGATGCGGGCCGACGTCGTGGTGGTCGACGACGCGCATGCGGAGACGCCGCGGGTCGCCGCCGCCGTCGTCGCGGGACGGGTCGCGCTGCGCGCCGACTGAGCCGCGCGGCCAGACGCGACGGACGCCGAGGCTGTCACGGCGCCGTGACGAAGCTGCGCTAGCTTCCCGCGCGGCCGCGCTGCGCGGCGCCCTCGCCAGAACCGGATCGGACCGATGACGACGAACCGCCCCCGCCCGACGCTGGGCGCCTGCATGACGCTCGCCGAAGCCCCGGCGCATCTCGACTGGCTGACGGAGGGGGCGCGCAGCCTCGAACTTCAGGATTTCGTCGAGGCCGACCTGCTCAACGGCGACTGGCGGGCCCGCGTCGCGGAGGCGCGCGCGCTCCTCGGCGGCTGGAAAGGCCGCCTGGGCCTCCACGGCCCGTTCTGGGGCTTCACGATCGACGCGCTCGACCCCGACGTCCGCAGCGTCGTCGCGCGGCGGATGGACCAGGCGCTCGACGTCGCCGACGCGCTCGGCGCCGACCAGATCGTCATCCACAGCCCCTACACGACGTGGGACCACAACAATCTCGACATGACGGCCGGCGCGCGCGCGAAGCTCGTCGACCGCGTCCACGCCTGCATCGGCGCGGCGGTGAAGCGCGCCGAGGCGCTCGGCGTCGTCTTCGTGATCGAGAACATCCAGGACAAGGACCCGCGCGACCGGCTGACGCTGGCGCAGTCCTTCGGCAGCCCGTCCGTCAAGCTCTCCATCGACACCGGCCACGCCCACTACGCCCATGTCGCGACCGGCGCGCCGCCCGTGGACTACTACGTGCGGGCTGCGGGCGAGATGCTGGCCCACGTGCACCTGCAGGACGCCGACGGTTACGCCGACCGCCACTGGGCGCCGGGGCTCGGCACGGTCAACTTCGCCGCCGTCTTCGCCGCGCTGGCCGAGACGGGAGCCGAGCCGAGGCTGAACCTGGAGCTGCGCGACCATGGCGACATCCCGGTCGCGGCGGCCCGCCTCGCGGCGATGGGCGTCGCTGTCTGAGGCGCGGGGCGGCCCGTCGCGCCGTCTTTTCGGGCCGCCGGGCCGCCGGGCGCCGCGGCGGCGCCCAATGGCGAAGAAGCGGCGGCGCCGCGCGATTTTGCCGTTGCGAACCGCCTGCGGCCTGCCACTGTGTCTCTTGCGGATCGACGACGCGGGCCGCCCTGCGTCACAGGCCGCCGGAGCGCGCCGAAGCGCCGGATCAACGGGGGAGACTTCACCATGACTTCACGTCTTGTCGGTTCGGCGGCTCTTGCGGCGGCGCTCGCCGCGCAACCGGTTCTCGCGCAGCTCGCCGAGATCGGCCCCGGCGAGGGCCGCCTCGATATCGTCGCCTGGCCCGGCTACATCGAGCGCGGCGAGACCATGGCGGAGTTCGACTGGGTGACGGGCTTCGAGCAGGCGACCGGATGCATGGTCGCGGTCAAGACCGCCAACACCTCCGACGAGATGGTCGCGCTGATGAACGAGGGCGGCTTCGACCTCGTGACCGCCTCCGGCGACGCCTCGCTGCGGCTGATCGCCGGCAAGCGCGTGCAGCCGGTCAACCTAGACCTGATCCCGTCCTGGAGCGCGGTTGACGACCGGCTCAAGCAGGCGCCGTGGTACGTCGTCGACGGCGTCCACTACGGCGTGCCCTACATGTGGGGCCCCAACGTGCTGATGTACAACACCGAGGTCTTCGGCGATCAGCCGCCGACCTCGTGGCGCGTGGTGTTCGAGGAGATGAACCTCCCCGACGGCGCGAGCAACGTCGGCCGCGTGCAGGCCTATGACGGCCCGATCCACATCGCCGACGCGGCGCTCTACCTGATGACGCATCGGCCCGACCTCGGCATCGTCTCGCCCTATGAGCTGAACCAGACGCAGTACGACGCCGCGCTCGACCTTCTGCGCGTCCAGCGCAAGCTCGTCAGCCGCTACTGGCACGACGCCTTCATCCAGATCGACGACTTCAAGAACGAGGGGATGGCGGCGTCGGGCTCGTGGCCCTTCCAGGTGAACCTGCTGCAGGGCGACGGCGCGCCGGTCGCCTCTGTGATTCCCGAGGAGGGCGCCACCGGCTGGGCCGACACGACGATGCTGCACGCCGACGCCCCGCACCCCAACTGCGCCTACAAGTGGATGGAGCACACGCTCAGTTCGAACCTCATGTCCGACCTCTCCGTGTGGTTCGGCGCCAACCCCGGCGTGCCCGCAGCCTGCACCGACGGGCGCGGCATGCAGACCGCCGAGGGCTGCACGAAGAACGGCTTCGACGACTTCGAGAAGATCCGCTTCTGGACCACGCCGGTCACGCGCTGCGAGAGCCAGGGCGAGTGCGTGCCCTACTACCGCTGGGTGTCGGACTACATCGGCGTGATCGGCGGGCGTTGAGCGCGCCGGCTCCGCGCGCCCGCGTCGCGGCGGCGTCCGGCCGCCGCTCGCCGGCCGCGCGCCTCCCCGGATGACCCCCGCTCCATGACGATCGCAGTCGAGTTCGCCGGCG
The DNA here is from genome assembly GCA_964352995.1 of uncultured Rhodobacterales bacterium. Classification (GTDB taxonomy): domain Bacteria; phylum Pseudomonadota; class Alphaproteobacteria; order Rhodobacterales; family Rhodobacteraceae; genus Rubrimonas. The sequence continues at coordinate 2,878 of CAYGUQ010000222.1, read as the reverse complement.
TCTCACGCCATTTCGACGCCGTGCGCGCCGTGGACGACGTGTCGCTCCGCGTCGAGGAGGGCTGCTTCTACGCCATGCTCGGGCCCTCGGGCTCGGGCAAGACGACATGCCTGCGCCTGATCTCGGGCTTCGAGCGGCCGTCGGCGGGGCATGTCCGCATCTTCGGCGTCGACTCCGAGACGATCCCGCCCAACCGCCGCCCCGTGAACACGGTGTTCCAGGACTATGCGCTGTTTCCGCATCTGAGCGTGCGCGAGAACGTCGCCTACGGGCCGCGCATGGCAGGCGTCGACCGGCGGACGCGGACGGCGGCGGCCGAGGAGATGCTCGCGCTCGTCAAGCTGGAGGGCTACGGAGACCGCAAGCCCGCGCAGCTTTCCGGCGGCCAGCGCCAGCGCGTCGCGCTGGCCCGCGCGCTCGTGAACAGGCCCCGCGTCCTGCTGCTCGACGAGCCGCTCGGCGCGCTCGACCTCAAGCTGCGCGTGGCGATGCAGGAGGAGCTGAAGGCGCTGCAGCGGCGGCTCGGCGTCACCTTCGTCTTCGTGACGCACGACCAGGGCGAGGCGCTGTCGATGGCCGACCGCGTCGCGGTGTTCAACGCCGGCCGCATCGTGCAGGAAGGCGCGCCGCAGGACATCTACGAACGCCCCCGCACCCGCTTCGTGGCGGATTTCGTCGGCTCCGCGAACGTGCTCTCGCCGGAGCTTTCGGCCAGCGCCGGCGGCCCCGCCTGCTGGACGAGCCTGCGCGCCGAGGCCGTCTCGCTCACGGCGCCGGGCGCGGGGCGGCTGACAGGCTCCGTGCTCGGCGTGCGCTATCTCGGCGCGGCCAACCGGATCCTCGTCGCGACCCCCCGAGGCGAGATCGCGGCGAGCGCGCCGGCGAGCGCCCCGCCGCCGGCGCCGGGCGAGACGGTCGGCCTCGACTGGGCGCCGGACGCGCCGCACCGCATGGAGGACGGCGCGTGAGCGTGCCGGCGCAGGCCGCCGGAGCCGACCGGCCCCGAGGTCGCGGCGCCCTCGCCGACCTGCCCTGGCGGCGGCCGCGGCTCTTTCTGGCGCTGCTCCTCGCGCCGCCGCTGGTCTGGCTCGGGGTCGTCTACATCGGCTCGCTCGCGGCGCTGCTTGCGCAGAGCTTCTTCGCCATCGACGAGTTCTCCGGCCTCGTCGTCCGCGAGTTCACGCTGAAGACCTACGGCGAGCTGTTCCGGCCCTCCAACTACGACATCATCCTGCGCACGGTGCTGATGGCGGCGGCCGTCACCGTCGCGGCCGCCGTCGTCGCCTTTCCCATCGCCTACTACGCGGCGTTCTACGCCCGCGGCCGGATGAAGGCGTTCTTCTACCTCGCGGTGATGCTGCCGCTGTGGTCGAGCTATCTCGTGAAGGTCTATGCGTGGAAGCTGATCCTGGCGAAGGAGGGCATCCTGAACTGGGCGGTCGAGGGGCTCGGCGCCTCGGCGATCCTGAACGCCGTGCTGTCGCTGCCGGTGCTCGGCGGCGCGTCGCTCTCGGTCAGCTACATCGGGACCTTCCTGGTGTTTCTCTACGTCTGGCTGCCGTTCATGATCCTGCCGCTGCAGGCGTCGCTGGAGCGGGTGCCGCGCACCGTGCTGGAGGCGTCGGACGATCTCGGGGCGAGCGCCGGCCAGACGTTCCGGGCGGTGACGCTGCCGCTCGCCATGCCCGGCCTCGTCGCGGGGTCGATCTTCACCTTCTCGCTGACGCTCGGCGACTACATCATCCCGCAGATCGTGGGCTCGTCGCGGCGCTTCATCGGGCAGGCGGTCTACCAGCACCAGGGCACCGCCGGGAACATCCCGCTGGCGGCGGCCTTCGCGGTCGCGCCGATCCTCATCATGGCGCTCTACCTGTGGATGGCGAAGCGGAAGGGGGCGTTCGATGCGCTCTGACCGCGCGCCGCTGGCGCTGAAGATCGCCGCCTTCGCGGGCCTTCTGTTCCTGCACCTGCCGATCCTGCTGATCTTCGTGTACGCCTTCACGACCGAGGAGACGAGCTACCAGTGGCCGCCGCCGGGGCTGACGCTCAAGTGGTTCGCCGTGACGTGGGGCCGGCCGGACGTGTGGACGGCGCTGTCGCTGTCGCTGAAGGTCGCGGCGATCTCGACCTGCGTCGCGCTCATCCTCGGCACGCTGGCCGCCGCCGCGGTCAGTCGCGGGGCCTTCCGCGGGCGCGAGGCGGTGACGCTGCTGGTGATCCTGCCCATCGCGCTGCCCGGCGTCATCACCGGCATCGCGCTGCGCTCGGCGTTCAACCTAGGCGACATCCCGTTCTCGACCCTCACCATCGTCCTGGGACACGCCACCTTCTGCATCGTCGTGGTCTACAACAACGCCGCGGCGCGGTTCCGCCGGCTGGCGGGGTCGATGCTGGAGGCCTCCGCCGACCTGGGCGCGAACGGCTTCCAGACCTTCCGCCACATCGTCCTGCCGAACCTCGCCACGGCGCTGCTGGCCGGCGGCATGCTCGCCTTCGCGCTCTCCTTCGACGAGGTGATCGTGACGACGTTCACCGCCGGCCAGCAGCAGACCCTGCCGATCTGGATGCTGGAGGAGCTCGTCAGGCCGAGGCAGCGCCCCGTCACCAACGTCGTGGCGCTGGTCGTCGTGGCGCTGACCTTCCTGCCGATCCTCGCGGCCTACCGTCTCACGCGCGGCGGCGGCGAGATCGAGGGTTCAGGGAAATGAGCGTCGGGCCGGCCGCCTTCAGGCGGCCTCCCGCGCGTCGGGGCCGTCGGCGCGCGCGTTCCTGAACGCGTCGGCGAAGGCGTCGAGCAGCGCCGGCTCGCCCGCAAGCGCCGCCCGCTCCTGCGGCGTCAGCAGGGCGAGGAAGGCCTCAGGGCTCCCGGCCTCGGCGA
>CAYGUQ010000221.1:0-7143 GCA_964352995.1 uncultured Rhodobacterales bacterium | reverse complement strand
CAGATCATGACCAGCGCGTCGATGCTGGAGGCCCCGCGGACGACGCAGCGATAGTCGTAGGGCGCCTGGGTGTCGTAGTGATACCACTTGAGTTCGGCGTCGGTGTCCTTGCCGAGGGCCTCGACGATGCGCGGCCAGGCCGGCTCGCCCGTCATGTCTGGCGTGCGGTCGAACGGCGCCGCCACCATCTCGGGCTCCCGGTTGTCGGCGATCAGAACGGGGCCGGCGAACAGGTTCACGCCGAGGCGGGTGGCCGCATAGGGGCCTGCGCGGTCGAAGACGGCGTCGATGCCCGCCTGCAAGCCCTCGCGGTCGATCCGGTCCATCAGCGCTTCGGCCAGCGTCACGGCCTCGGCGCGCGTGCCGAAGTCTCCCGCCGTCGCGTCGGTGGCGGGCGCGGCTCCGTGCGAAACGCTTGCGGCCGTCGCGACGATGAACGCGGTCAGGTGAGGCGCGCGCATGGCTGGTTTCTCCTGTTCAGTTCACTCTCGGCAATCAGAAGCAGATCATTGCGATCACGGACCCGTCGTCGACGCTGCGCAGCACGCATCGATAGTCGTAGGGAGCGCCCGTATCGTAGTGCGTCCAGGGAATGACCACTTCGTCGCCGCCGCCCGCGAGCGTGTCGGCGATGCGCGGCCATAAGCGCTCTCCGTTGAGATCGATTGACGTCGTGTAGTCGGCGCCGACCGTCTCGGGCTCGCGGTTGTCGGCGACGAGAGTTCCGTCGCTCAGCAGGTTCACCCCGAACGGCGCCAAGCCGAAACCGTTCTCCGCGTCATTGATCAGGGCTATCGCCGCGTCGAGACCGCTCTCGGCGACGACCGAGATAACCTGCTGGGCTGCGGCGCGCGCCTGAGCCGAGACCCCGAAATCCGAAGCCGAGACGGGGGCGCAGGCAAGGAGCGCTCCCAGAACATGCGCGACGCCTCGTGCGATTTCGCAACCCTCCGCCCCAACTCACGATCCCTCCGTTGCTATTCAAGCCGCCCTAAAGCGCCATTAACGGGCGCAGACCTCCGCAGAGGCGGTCGACGGGCTTCGACGCCCGGAGACCGGCGACGTCTCCGGCCCAGGAAAAGGCCGGGCAGACGCGCCTGCGCGGTTCGACGCCGACGGGCGATCGGCCCGACGCTCGCGGCCCGGGGCGCTGCACGCCCGGCATGGCGCACGAAACCGCGCCACCGCCAGCGTCCGCAAGGGCTACGAGAGAACCGAGGGATACGACCGGGACAACGCCCGAAAGGCGTGAGCGCGGAGGGCCGTGGGCGCGGGCCACGCCTTCGCCCGGCGGCGCGGCGAGACGATCGGGAACGCCTTCGGCGGGACATGGGCCGCGGGCGGCATGGCGCGGACCGTCCTGCGCGGCCACGCCTGCGCGCCCGCTTCGCTCTCGCCATGGCGGTCGGCAATCGCGCAAGGCCGCCAAGACTGCTGGCTGCCCGAGCCGGAGCCCGGCGGCCGCGTCGTCCGGCGCAGAAACTGGGGGGCCGCCGCCGCGCGCGAAAAACCGTCCCCGCCGCCCGGGTTCTTAAGCGGCCTGTAAGCTGTCGCTGTTGACCCCGAAACCGCCCGGCAGGTAAGCGCTTACGGGGGGCCTGTAGCTCAATGGTTAGAGCGGACCGCTCATAACGGTTTGGTTGGGGGTTCGAGTCCCTCCGGGCCTACCACCCCGCTAGAAATGCCCTTGCTTGCAATGCCTCGCGCGGCGGATTCCATGCGCGCGATCTGGATGCGGGCGCGAGCCTCGTCCGCCATCGCCATTGCCTGCGCTTGGGCGCGGTAGGTAGCGGCCGCCGGGCTGTCGCTGCGGGGCCCAAGCGGCGCGTTGACGGCGCCGTCTCCGCTCATCGCCGCGTCCGCTCCGTGGGTGCGGCGAAGTCGGCGGGCGGTTAGCCCGGCCAGCCCGGCGGCTCCGCATGCCTCGCGGAACCGGCGACCGAAGCCGTTCACCGTGCGCGGCCGGCCCTGCGCGGGGGAGAGCCACAGCATGCCCCGCGGCACGGCGGCCATTGTCGCCGACGTCTCAGGCGCGGGCTTCACAGGTGTCGTCATGTCGCGGGTCTTGGACTGCCGCCAGCTTATGCGGCCGCCGCGGATAGGCTGGTCGCCCAGCGTCATGATATCGGTGCGGCGGGGCGCGAGGTCGCCGAGCACCTTGACGCCGGCGCCGTCGACCAGAGCCCTCAAGGGGCCCGAGGCGCGGCGATACGGGGTCCGGACCGGCGGCGTCGTCCGCCTGCGGCGGCGGGGTGCGCAGTCGGGCGCAGCCCGGTCCGGCTCAGCCATCGCAAGCGGGCTGGCCGCCGTCCCGGCGGTCTGCGGCAGGGGCGGCTCGAACCTTCCGAGGGCTTCGCCCGCTCAGGGCTGAGACCAGTTCGCCGTACTTTCTTTCGGGCGCCCTTCACCCTTGATCGACAGCCGGAACCGGATGGCGGCGTCGGAGAACGCCGGCAGGCGGTCGGGGCGGCCGTCGCGCGGCGCGAGCCGGGCCGTCTCCCGGTCCAGCCAGATCAGCAGCGAGCCCCGCTTGCGCAGAGCGGCATTCCAGGCGGACCAGTTCGGCGGCGAGCCGGCGAGGCTTGATTCAAGCGACCCGCGTAAGTGTATGATTGAATATGATAATCCAAGCATGCCGGAGTTGTGCGACAACCCCGGCCGCAGATCGAAAGCCCTGCCTCCCGCCATTCCAGTCCGGCTCAGGCGGCGCGACCCCCGCCCCATGTCTTCGAGCATCGATTGGATGCGACGCCCATCTGCGCCCCAGCCTCGAACAGATCGGCGGCCGGTTGCAGAACGGTAATGTGCGGGACAGGCGGTCGCCAGCACGACCTGCCATCTGGACCGTCATGGGAGCGGCGAGGTCGTCGCTCCGGAGCAAGGAGACGGACCGATGAGGACGATCGTCATGACGACCACCGTCGCTGCGCTGCTGCTGGGCGGCCTGACGACCGCTCACGCGCAGACCGGACGCGCCGCCGGGGATGCGGCGGAGACGGCCGCTCCGCTCGCCGCGACGACGGCGCTGGCCGATGCGGTGCGGGCGGCCGAGGCGCAGGTGTCCGGCCGCGCCTTCGAGGCCGCGCCCGACGACGACGACGCCGACGGAAAGGTGAGCGGCGCGAAGGGCTACGCTATCCATGTGCAGGCGGGCGACGCGGTCAGCGAGGTCCATGTCGACGCGACGACCGGCAAGGTCGTTCGGGTCGAGAAGGAAGGACTGTTTTCGAAGATCATGCGCGACGACGACGAGGTCGCGCCCGCGCTGTCGTCGCCGACCTCCCTGCTGCAGGCGATAGCCGCAGCGGAGGCGCATACCGGCGGCCACGCGATGGCGGCCGATGTGGATCGCGACGACGGCGTGAGCTACTACGACGTCGTCGTCGCGGCGCCGACGGGCGCCGCCGTGATTGTCAAGGTCTCCGCCGAGACCGGCGCCGTCGCGGCGACCCGGGCTGGCGGCGGGCTTGACGACGACTGACGCGCCTGCGCTTTTCCAAACCTATGGATCAGGGTCTGCGACGATGGCGCCCGTTCCGCGGACGGGCGCCATGTCGGCTGTGGGCCTCGGATCCCTCTGTGCCGACAATGCCCCGATAGGACCACCCGCGATGATCGCCTCCGACGCCCTGAGCCCCGTCGCCGCCCTCTGGTCGCGCGTGAAGGGAGCGGCGCCCTACGTGGTCGCCGCGGCGCTTTTCGGCCTGGGTCTGTTCGCGCTCTACAAGCTGCTCGCGCCGGTCGATTTTCGCGCCGTCATGGCGCAGGTGCGCGCAACGCCGTGGTCGACGTTGGCTGTGGCCATGACGGCGACGCTGGGCGGCTACGCGGCGCTGATCGGCTACGACTGGTCGGCGCTGCGCCACATCGGCAAGAGGCTTCCGTTCGGCGCGGTCGTGGTGGGCGGGTTTCTCGGCTACGCCTTCGGCAACACCATCGGGCTGAGCGCGCTGTCGGGCGGGGCGGTGCGCTATCGCATCTACTCCGCTTTGGGGCTGGACGGCTACGACGTCGCCGCCGTCTCGACCTTCGCGGCGGCGTCGTTCGGCGTCGCGGCGACGGTGATCGGGCTGGGCGCGCTGGCGCTGCACCCTGCGGCGCTGGCGGCGGTGTCGCCGCTGCCGCCGGAGACGATGCGCTGGCTCGCGGCGGCGGGCGTGCTGGTCATCGCCGTCCCGCTGGCGGTCGCGGCGGCGCGCCGGGGCGCGCTTCGGTTCGGGCGCTTCACGCTCTCCGCGCCCTCGCTGCCGGTGCTGGGCGCGCAGGTGGTGTTCTCGGCCTGCGACATCGCGCTGTCGGCGTTGACGCTCTATGTGCTGCTGCCCGGCGGCGACCTCGGCTTCGCGGCGTTTCTGGCGGTGTTCGCCGCGGCCACCATGGCCGGCATCGCAAGTCACGTGCCGGGCGGCGTCGGCGTGTTTGAGACGGTTGTGCTGGCGGCGCTGCCGGCCTCCGTTCCGCTGGATCAGGCCGCTGCGGCGCTGCTTCTGTACCGGCTGATCTACTATCTCATGCCCTTCGGGCTCGCGCTGGTCGTGCTCGCGGTCCACGAGGCGCGGCTGTCGCGCCTCGGCGCGCGGCTGGCCGGCGCGCAGGAGGCCGCGCTGGCGCCGGCGTTTCGCGCGGTCGGCGCGGTCGCGCCGCTCGCGCTGGCGGCGATGGTGTTCGCGTCGGGCCTGTGGATGACGGTCGGCGCGCTGGTCCCGAGCGCCGCCGACGCCGCGGACGATCTCGAACTGCTGACGCCGCTGGCTTTCGTGGAGTTCGGCGCGCTGATGTCCAGCGCCCTGGGCGCGGTGCTGATCGTCATCGCGCACGGCATGCTGAACCGCAGCGAGGCGGCGTGGTGGCTGGCGCTCGGCGCCATGATCGCCGGCGCGGCCGCTGCGCTGGCGCACGGGCTGGACGTCGACCGCGCGCTCTGGCTGCTCGCCGGCGCGGCCATCCTGATCCCGTGCCGTCGCGAGTTTCACCGCCGCGCGCGCCTGACCGAGCGCGTGTTCTCGCCCGGCTGGATCGCGCTGATCGCGGCTGCGCTCGCCGCGCTCGCCTTCACCGCGTTCTTCGCCCACAAGAGCACGGCCTACTCCCACGAGCTGTGGTGGCGCTTCGCCTTCGACGCGGGCGCCCCGCGCGCGATGCGCGCCGGCCTCGTGGCCAGCCTGCTGCTTGCGCTCGGCCTCCTCTGGATGGGGTTGCGCTCCGGCCCCAGGCGATCGCGGCAGCCCGGCGACGAGGCGTGACGCGCATCCGCGAGCCGGCTTAAAGGCCCTTGCGCGCAGCCGCAGCGGCGCATCGCCCGAATGCAGCCCCTATCGCGTCGCCGCCGGCAGCAGCAGAACCGCGCGCAGACCGGGGCGGTTGTCGCGCAGATCCACCGCGCCGCCATGCAGCTCGGCGACGGCGGCGACCAGCGCGAGCCCAAGGCCCGAGCCTTCGGTCGCCCGGCTGCGCTCGAGCCGCTCGAAGCGGCGCAGGACGCGGGCGCGCTCGGCCGCCGGCACGCCGGGGCCGCGGTCGGCGACGCTGAGCGCGATCCGCCCGGCCTCGTCGCCCAGCGCAATCTCGATGGCCGCCGGCGCGGGACAGTGGCGCAGCGCGTTCTCCACGAGGTTCGCCAGCGCCTGCGCCAGCAGATCGCGCTCGCCCTGCACGGTCGCGGGAGCCGCGATGGAGAGGGTCAGCCGTCCCCCTGCGTCCTCCACGTCAGGGCGGTAGGCGTCGGCGACGGCCTGCGCCAGTTCGCCCAGATCGACCGGCGCGAAGCGCGCGCGCGGGCCGCCGGCTTCGATCTGGGCGATGCCGAGCAGCGCGCGGAAGGTGCGCGCGACGGCGTCGGCCTGCGCGATGGCGTCGTCGGCCACGGCCGCCGCTTCCGCGTCCAGCCCTTCGCGCGCCGCCAGCGCCTCCAGCGTTCCGCGCAGCCGCTGGATCGGGGTGCGCAGCTCATGCGCGATGTCGGCGGAGACCTGGCGGAGGCTGGCGACGTTCGCCTCCAGCCGGTCGAGCGTGGCGTTGAGCGCGGCGGCCACGCGGTCGAGATCGTCGCCGTCCGCCGCCGCCGCCGGGGCGCGCGCGGCCAGATCGCCCGCCGCGACCGCGTCGAGCGTCGCGGATAGCTTCACGATCCGCGCTTCGGCGCGGCGCGCGAAGAGCGCCGCGCCCAGCGCGCTCAGGGCCACGGCGACGGCGAGGCCGGTCGTGACGACGCTGGCGAAGATCTCGCGCTGCTCCTCAGCGGCGCCGGCGTCGCGCGCCACGATGAGCCGACCGTCGCCGAGATCGACGGTGAGCGCCATCAGTCGCTCCGGCGCGCCGTCGCCCAGCAGGTCTAGCGCATCGTCCTCCTCGATGACGCGCCATCCGGGCGCGGCGGCGGGCATCGCTCCGACCCTTGCGCCATCTGCGCCCGCCCAGCCCAGCAGCAGTCCGCTCAGCCCGCCCATGCGGGCGCCCACGGCCACTTCATCGCGCAGCGCCGCAGCGCCCCCGGCGGCGTGCAGCGCCGCGAGCCCTGCGGCGGCGTCCGCCACCTCGCGCCTCTCGCGGGCCTCCAGATCGCGCCCGATCACCACCCATCCGACCGCGAAGACGATCAGGAACACCACTGCGAACAGCGCCACGATGGCGGCCGCCAGCCGCAGCGTCGATGAGCGCGCAAGCGGCGGCGCCGTGGTGATCATGGCGCGCGCAGGGTGTAGCCGGCGCCGCGCACGGTGTGGATCAGCGCCGCGCCGAAGGGGCGGTCGATCTTGGCGCGCAGGCGGCTGACATGGGTCTCGACCACGTTGGTCTGCGGGTCGAAGTGGAAATCCCACACCGCCTCCAGCAGCATGGTGCGGGTGTGCACCCGGCCCGGGCTGCGCATCAGGTGCGCGAGCAGGGTGAACTCGCGCGGCTGCAGGTCGATGGCGACGCCGGCGCGGGTCACGGTGCGGCGGATCAGGTCGAGCTCCAGATCGGCGACGACCAGCCGCGTCGTCTCCGCCGCCATCTGGGGCCGCCGCGCCAGCGCGTTCAGCCGCGCGCTCAGCTCGCTGAAGGCGAAGGGTTTCACGAGATAGTCGTCGGCGCCGGCGACCGCACGCCCGCGCTGTTTCTCACCGCCGTCGGCGGCGCCGCGCAGGGTTCGGATCAGCGCCA
>CAYGUQ010000220.1:667-7143 GCA_964352995.1 uncultured Rhodobacterales bacterium | reverse complement strand
CAGGATCTCGGACGGGTGGTTGACGCGGCGCCAGGCCATGTCGGTGACGTGCAGCAGGCCGTCGACGCCGCCGAGGTCCACGAACGCGCCGTAGTCGGTGATGTTCTTGACCACGCCGTCGATGATGTCGCCCTCGGCCAGCTTGCCGACGATCTCGGCGCGCTGCTCGGCGCGGGATTCTTCGAGCACCGCGCGGCGCGACACGACGATGTTGCCGCGGCGGCGGTCCATCTTGAGGATCTGGAACGGCTGCGGAATGCCCATCAGCGGGCCCACGTCGCGCACCGGGCGCACGTCGACCTGGCTGCCGGGCAGGAACGCCACGGCGCCGCCGAGATCGACGGTGAAGCCGCCCTTCACGCGGCCGAAGATCTGGCCCTCGACGCGCTCCTGCTTGTCGTTGGCGGCCTCCAGACGGTCCCAGGCCTCCTCGCGGCGGGCCTTCTCGCGGCTCAGCACCGCCTCGCCGCGCGCGTTCTCGACCCGGTCGAGATAGACTTCGACCTCGTCGCCGACCTTCAGGTCCGCACCCTGGCCCGGTCGCGCGAACTCCTTGAGCTCGATGCGGCCTTCCATCTTGTAGCCGATGTCGACGATGGCCTGGCCGTTCTCGATCGCGAGCACGCGGCCCTTGACCACGGCGCCTTCCTCAAGCGTGTCGAGCGTGAAGCTCTCGTTGAGAAGCGCCTCGAATTCCTCCATGGAGGCCTGCGGCATAGAAAAGTACTCCGTTTTGTTGACCGGCCTGCCGGTTGTCTCCGGCGGTCTTGGCTGGCGTTGATTGCATGACGACGCGCCGCGCCGCCCGGGGTTCAGCCCCCGGATCGGCGCAGCGCCTCGTCGATCCTGGCCGCGGCTTCCGCGACTGCGGCGTCTATACTCAGATCGGTCGTATCGAGCAAGTATGCGTCCGCCGCCGGCTTCATCGGAGCCGCGGCGCGCTCCGAATCGCGGGTGTCGCGCTCCTTGAGCTGCTGGAGCACCTCTGCGGCGTTGGTTCCGAGTTCCGCCGCGCGCCGCGCCGCCCGGGCCTCGGGCGAGGCGGTGACGTAGATCTTCACGTTCGCGTCGGGCCTCACGACCGTGCCGATGTCGCGGCCGTCGAGCACGGCGCCGCCCTTCCTGTGAGAAAACGCGCGCTGGAACTCGAGCAGTGCCCTGCGCACCGCGGGCACGCCGGCGATCCGCGACGCGCCCGAGCCCGCCCGCTCGCTGCGCAGATCCGCATGGGACATGTCCTCTTCGGTCAGGAAGCGCGCGACGCGCGCCGCGGCGCCGGCGTCTTCGAGATCCTCCTCGTCCTCCAGCATCTTCGCCGCGACGGCGCGATAGAGCGCCCCGGTGTCGAGATGGGCGAAGCCGAACTGCTTGGCGATCGCCTTCGAGATCGTGCCCTTGCCGGCGGCCGCCGGCCCGTCGATAGCTACACAGAACTCCATCATGCGTCCTCCCGGCCGAACCGGGCGCCAAGCCCGGTCATCAGAGCCTCGAAACCGGGGAAGCTTGTGGCGATGGGGCTGGCGTCGTCCACAGTCACGCCGTCGCGGGCGGCGAGGCCCATCACCAGATTGGCCATGGCGATGCGGTGGTCGAGGCGCGAGGCCACGGTCGCCCCGCCGGCGACGCCGTCGGCGCCGCGGCCGTGAACGATCAGGGTGTCGGCGTCCTCCTGCACCTTCACGCCGCAGGCCTCCAGCGCGCGCGCCATCGCGTCGATGCGGTCGCTCTCCTTCACGCGGAGCTCCGCTACGCCGCGCATGACGGTGGGCCCCTCGGCGAAGGCCGCGACGACGGCGAGCACGGGGTACTCGTCGATCATGCTCGGCGCGCGGTCCGGCGGCGTCTCGACGCCCTTGAGCGCGGAGAAGCGGGCGCGCAGGTCGGCGACCGGCTCGCCGCCCTCCTCGCGCGGGTTCTCGAAGGCGAGGTCCGCGCCCATCTCGCGCAGCGTGTGATAGAGGCCCGCGCGCGTGGGGTTGAGGCAGATCGACGGGACCAGCACGTCCGAGCCCTCGACGATCAGCGCGGCGCAGACCGGGAAGGCCGCCGAGGACGGGTCGCGCGGCGCCGCCACCGTCTGCGCCCGCAGCTCGGGCTGGCCGACGAGGCGGATCACCCGGCCCGCGTCGGTCTGCTCCACCGACACCTCGGCGCCAAAGCCGCGCAGCATCCGCTCGGTGTGGTCGCGGGTCGGCTCGCACTCGATGATCGTGGTGACCCCCGGCGCGTTGAGCCCCGCCAGCAGCATGGCCGACTTCACCTGCGCCGAGGCGACGCGCAGGCGATGCTCGACCGGCGACGGACTGGCGGCGCCGATGAGGGTCAGCGGCAGCCGTCCGCCGCTGCGGCCGTATGCCTGCGCGCCGAACTCCGCGAGCGGCTCGGTGACGCGGCCCATCGGGCGCCCGCGCAGCGAGGCGTCGCCGGTGAAGGTCGCCGCGATCGGCGTCGTCGCCATGGCGCCCATGACGAGGCGGACGCCCGTGCCGGAATTGCCGCAGTCGATGACGTTCTCGGGTTCGGAGAAACCGCCGACGCCGACGCCGCGGATGCGCCAGGCGCCGGGCCCGGTGCGCTCGACCTCGGCGCCGAAGGCCCGCATCGCGGCGGCGGTGTTCAGGACGTCCTCGCCTTCGAGAAGGCCCGTCACCGTCGTCTCGCCGACGCAGAGCGCGCCGAAGATCAGCGCGCGGTGAGAGACCGACTTGTCGCCCGGCGTTACGGCCTCGCCCCTCAGCGGGCCAGACTTCAGGGCGGTCACACGGTCGGCGGCGGCATGGGAGGACATGGTGGGCTCCGGCGGCGGCCCGCCGGAGAACCGCTCCGGCGGTGAGGTCGCGCGCCTCTTACGCGCCCGGCGCGCCGCTGTCGACCGCAGCGCCGGGGCCCGCGGCGCGGGCCGCGAACCGCGGTCGGCCGCAGGGGCGCAGCGTGGCGAGGACGACCACGGCGAACCAGACGAGCTTCACAGCGACGGCCATCCTTACATCCCGCGACACATTGTCCAGACGTCGAGATAGCGCGGCCCCCCGCCGGTCAAGGCCGGCGGCCGGGCGGACGCTCAAGCCGACCTGCGCGCGAAGCGGAGATAGCGCGGCGCGCGCCCCTCGCGCAGCGCCTTGGCCTCATAGCGCGTCCCTGGCCAGCCGTCCCACGGCGCAGCCTCGTCGGAGAGCGGCTCGAAGTCGGCGCGGCCCGCCATCACCTTGCGCACATGGCGCACGTAGTCCGCCACGTCGGTCGCGATGCGCAGCTCGGCGCCGGCCGCCATGATGGGGCTCAGCAGATCGAGGTTGTCGTCGTTGACGAAGCGCCGCGGCGCGTGGCGGCGCTTGGGCCAGGGGTCGGGGTAGAGGAGATAGACCCGGCCCACGGCGCCCTCCGGCAGCATGTCGAAGAGAAAGCGCGCGTCGTCGGCATGCACGCGCACGTTGTCGAGCCGGTCGGCCTCAAGGCCCGAAAGGAACGCCGCGACGCCGTTCAGGAACGGCTCGCAGCCGATGAAGCCGACGTCGCGATGCTCCGCCGCAAGGCTCAGCAGATGCTCGCCGGCGCCGAAGCCGATCTCCATCCAGAGCGCGCGCCGGCCGGGAAACAGCGCGTCGGGGGCGATCATCGCGCCCTCGTCGAGCCCCGCGTCCGGCGCGAGGCCGTCCAGCCGCCCATCGATCAGGGCGGCCCGGTTCGGCCGCAGGCGCTTGCCGCGCCGGCGGCCGTAGAAGTTCACCCACCGCGCGCCGTCTTCGCGAAGATGCTCGGCCATGGGCGTCTCCGTCGCCGCCGCGCCGGCCCCGCAGAGCGGCGCGGCGCAAGGCCTCAGACCGCGGCCTTCAGCGCGTCGACGAGGTCGGTCTTCTCCCAGGAGAAGCCGCCGTCCGCCTCGGGCGCCCGGCCGAAATGGCCGTAGGCGGCCGTGCGGCGGTAGATCGGGCGGTTCAGGCCGAGATGCGTGCGGATGCCGCGCGGCGTGAGCGACATCGAGGCGCGGATCGCCTTCTCCACGGCGTCCTCGGCGACGTCGCCGGTGCCGTGCATGTCGACGTAGACCGAGAGCGGCTCGGCGACGCCGATGGCGTAGCTGAGCTGGATGGTGCACTTCTTCGCCATGCCCGCGGCGACCACGTTCTTGGCGAGGTAGCGCGCGGCGTAGGCGGCGGAGCGGTCCACCTTGGTCGGATCCTTGCCGGAGAACGCGCCGCCGCCATGGGGCGCGGCGCCGCCATAGGTGTCGACGATGATCTTGCGCCCCGTCAGCCCGGCGTCGCCGTCGGGGCCGCCGATCACGAAGCGCCCGGTCGGGTTGACGTGCCAGGCCGTCTTCGCGTCGATCCAGCCGTCGGGCAGCGCCTTGCGGATGTAGGGCTCGGCGACGGCGCGCACGTCCTCGGAGGTCATGTCCTCCTTCAGATGCTGGGTCGAGAGCACGATGGTGTGCGCGCGCACGGGCTTGCCGCCGCGGTATTCGACGGTCACCTGGCTCTTGGCGTCGGGGCCGAGATAGGGCTCGGCGCCGGAGTGGCGCGCCTCGGCGAGCAGCTTCAGGATCTTGTGGCTGTAGAAGATCGGCGCGGGCATCAGCTCCGGCGTCTCGTCCGTCGCGAAGCCGAACATGATGCCCTGGTCGCCGGCGCCCTCGTCCTTGTTGTCCGAGGCGTCCACGCCCTGCGCGATGTCGGCCGACTGCTCGTGAACGAGGCACTCGATCTTGGCCGTGCGGAAGTGGAAGCCCTTCTGCTGGTAGCCGATGTCGCGGATGACCTCGCGCGCGACGCCGGCGATCTCCTCGGGCGAGACGGCGTTCTCTTCGCTGATCTTGACCTCGCCCATCAGCACCACGGTGTTGGTGGTGGCGGCGGTCTCGACCGCGACCCGCGCTTCGGGTTCACGACCGATGATGAGGTCGACCACCGCATCCGAAATCTGGTCGCACACCTTGTCGGGGTGCCCCTCGGATACGGATTCCGACGTGAAGAGATAGTCCTGTCGCGCCATGGTGCGGCCCCTCGGATAAGACAGCGCCGTCGTCGCGCCGGCCCTGCCCTCTATGCGCGGGGCGTCCCATGGTCAACAGGGCGGAGGACCGCCTTTGGAATCAGGCGGCCTCTGTGGTCAGCGCGGCGAGCAGGTCGACGATCCGGCGGCGCGTGTTGGCGCTCGCGATCCGGCTGAACGCGAGATGGAGCTGCACGCCCTCGGGGGTCGACAGCATCGCGAGCGCCGCCTTGCTGGTCTCGTCGTCGGCGTCGAGACCGGCGGCGCCGTTCAGCCCCTCGAAGAAGAACTCCACGGGGCTCTCGAGCGCCGCGGCGAGCTGATAGAGGCGGCTCGCGCCGACGCGGTTCTGCCCCTTCTCGTATTTCTGGATCTGCTGAAACGTCACGCCGATTCGCGCGGCGAGCGCCTCCTGGCTCACGCCAAGCATCGTCCGGCGCAGGCGCAGCCGGGCGGCGACATGCATGTCAATCTGGTCAGGCGTACGGGACACGGCGAACACTCCACTCTGCACACGCCGACAGTGCATCCGCCTTTTAGGAAAAAAAACATATAATGCAGTGCGTTAATCAATCATGCACGTGCGCGGCGCTCGCCATCGCCCGTTTCTGCACGCACAGCGAGAGCCAGCGCGGCGAGGCCCGCGGCCAGGGCGAGGAAAGGCCAGTCGCCGAGGCGTCCGTAGACCGTCCCGCCGACCAACGCGGCCGGCAGGCGCGAATCGAGCGCGCCGCTCACGTCAAGGGGCAAGAAGGCGCGGATGCGCCCGTGCGGGTCGATCATCGCCGAGACGCCGGTGTTGGCGGCGCGCGCCAGCGGCATGCCCTGCTCGATCGCGCGCGCCTGCGCCTGGGCGAGATGCTGCCACGGCCCCGCCGTCTGGCCGAACCAAGCGTCGTTCGTCACCTGCAGCAGCCAGCCGGCCCCGTCGACGGCCGCGGCGACCTCCTCCGGGAAGATCACCTCGTAGCAGATCAGCGGCGCGGCGGGCGCCAGGCCCGGCAGCGCGACCGGCTCCCGGCGGACGCCCGGCTCGAAACCGCTCAGCCCGTCGCCGAGCGTGCCCAGCCCGATGCGGCCGAGGATCCACTTGTAGGGCACATACTCGCCGAAGGGCGCCAGCCGGCGCTTGTCGTAGACGTCGAGGGCCGCGCCGTCGGGCCCGTAGAAGAGCAGCGCGTTGCGCAGTTCGCCGCCCACCCGCCGCACGGCGCCCACGGCCAGCGACGCGCCCTGCGGCGTCGCCGCCGCGGCCGCCTCCTGCGCCGCTGCGCTCTCGTCGAAAAGGAAAGTGACGGCGACTTCGGGCCAGACCACCAGCGCGGGCGCGGCGCCGGGCTGGTGCGGCGTGGCCGAGAGCGCGAGCAGGCGGTCGAAGATGGCGCGGGCGTTCTGCGGCGCCCACTTGTCGCGCTGCCCGGTGTTGGGCTGCACGAGCCGGATCAGCGGCCCGTCGCCCTCCACCGCCGGCGTCTGCGCCAGAC
>CAYGUQ010000220.1:0-657 GCA_964352995.1 uncultured Rhodobacterales bacterium | reverse complement strand
CCCGCCGCGGCGGCCACGAAGACCGTCAGAGCCCCGAGCGCCGGCGATCCGACGAAGGCGGCCGCCTGCATCGCCGGCGTGTCTATCCAGGCGTAGGACTGCAGCGCCCATGGAAAGCCCGTCAGAACCCAGCCGCGCGCCGTCTCCGCCGCCAGCATCGCGGCCGCGAGCGCGGCGGCGGCGCGCCAGCCGGGCCGCCAGAGCGCCTTGGCGCCCCAGAAGGCCGCCGCCCAGAAGCCCGACAGCACGACCGCCAGCGCCAGCACCGCGAAGGGCATCACCGGCAGATACCACCAGATCTTGCCCGCCTCGACGAGGAACGCCTCTCCGATCCAGTAGAGGCCGCTCCCGAAGAAGCCGAGGCCGGCGAGGAAGCCTACGCCCGCCGCCGCCCGTCGCGTGGGCGCGCGGGCGATCAGGCGCAACAGCGCCGGCCAGGCGAGAAACAGCGCAGGCCACAGGCCGAGAGGAGGCTGCGCCAGCATCAGCAGCAGTCCGCAGCCGAAGGCCAGGCCCCGCGCGCGCCACAGGAGCCGTCGGGAGAGCGCCGCGCCCTCGCCTGCCGCCTCCTGACCTTCCCGCCCGCCTGCGGGCCGCGCATCGCCTTGGTCGGGCCTCGGCCCCGCCGTCACGCCGCTTCCGACGTCGCGCCGTCGC
>CAYGUQ010000219.1:0-7160 GCA_964352995.1 uncultured Rhodobacterales bacterium | reverse complement strand
CATCGCGCGCGGCAGCGTGCAGCCCATCGGGCCGTGATAGAGGCATGAGCCGTCCACCGGGTCTTCGGGCAGCAGCTCCAGATAGCGCCGCTTCACGGCCGCGGCGTCGTCCTGCGGCCGGTCGCGCCGGGCGCGGGCGATCTCGTCGACGCTGAGGAAGGCGTGGCTCGCGGCGCCGAGCCGGCAACAGCGGCCGCGGCAGACGGCGCACGCCGCCGTAAGCGCCGGCGCCTCCTCCGCCTCGCCCCCGAGCCTCGCATCGTCGCTCGGGGCCGCCGGCGCGCCGGCGAAGCCCTCGGCGACGATCGCGTCGAGATGGGCGAGGAACGCGGCGCGCTGGTCCGGCGGGGCCGTGACGATGGAGGGGTCGAAGAAGGGCGCGTCGGTCACCAGCGCCTCCTCCGGCGCGACGCCGAGCGCGGCGAGCGCGGCGGCGACCTCGCCCTGCGCGGCGTCGAGCGCCTCGGCCTTGCGGCGCAGCCGCTCCGCCTCGGCCTTCGCGACGACCTCCGCCGCCGCGGCCTCCCGCTCCGGCGCGCGGCAGCGCCCGGCCGTGCAGGCGCTCTCCGGCGCGCCGATGTCGAGGGGCGAGCCGCAGGTCGGGCACGGCGTCGGCCGCCAGCCCTTCGCCGCGGCGCCGCTGGCGACCATCATTCCGCCCGGTCCCAAGCCCTTCATGCGGCCCTCCCATCGCGACGTTGGGCCATATTGCCCGTGATGCTCCCAGAGCCTAACCCGAGACGACCCATGAGACGAGGATGACGATGAACCAGGCCGCCGACGCGCCCGCCCGACACGCCGCCGCCCCCGCGCAGGCCGCCCAGCTCGCCGACGAGCGGGCGCGCGCGGCGGCATGGTTCGTCTCGCTGCGCGACATGATCTGCGCCGCCTTCGAGAGGCTGGAGGACGAGCAGACCGAGGGTCCGTTCGCCCATCTCCCGGCCGGCCGCTTCGAGCGCAAGGAGACGCGGCGCGCCGGTGAAGGCCCCGAGGGCGAGAAGGGCGGCGACCAGGGCGGCGGCGTGATGAGCGTGATGCGCGGCGGCCGGCTGTTCGAGAAGGTCGGCGTCAACGTCTCCGAGGTCTACGGCAGGCTCGGCGATCAGGCCCAGCGCAGCCTGACCGCGCGCCGCGCGATCCCCGGCCTTTCGACCGATCCGCGCTTCTGGGCGTCGGGCGTCTCGCTGGTGGCCCACATGCGCAGCCCCAAGGCGCCGGCGGTCCACATGAACACGCGGATGTTCTGGACGCCCTTCTGCTGGTGGTTCGGCGGCGGGACCGACCTCAACCCGATGGTCGCGGTCGACGAGGACACGGCCTTCTTCCACCGGGTGCTGAAGGAGGCCTGCGACCGCCACGACGGCGGCTTCTACCCGCGGTTCAAGGCGTGGGCCGACGACTACTTCATGATCCGCCACTGGAACGAGCCGCGCGGCGTGGGCGGCATCTTCTACGACGACCACTGCACTGGCGACTGGGAGGCCGACTTCGTCTTCACGCAGGACGTCGGCCGCGCCTTCCTCGACGCCTTCGTCCCGATCACCGAGAAGCGCCGCTTCGAGGGCTGGACCGACGCCGACCGCGAGCACCAGCTCGTGCGCCGCGGCCGCTACGCGGAGTTCAACCTCGTCTACGACCGCGGCACCCGCTTCGGGCTGGAGACCGGCCACAACCCCGAGGCGGTGCTGATGAGCCTGCCGCCGGAGGCGAAGTGGCCCTGACGCGCGGCCCCGCGCCGGCTCAGACTTCGCCGGGCCGGCGCATCGCGAAGACCTCTCGGACGACCGCGTAGTCCTGATAGCCGAGGCGCGAGAGCGGGTTGAAGCGGGTCACGTCGAACCGGCCGTCGACGAGGCAGTCGTCGCGCAGGTGCACGCCGACGACCTCTCCGAACGTGACGTGGTTCGCCTCGCCGGCCAGCTTCACGATCTGCGTGACGCGGCACTCCAGCGCGGCGGGCGCCCCGGCGACGCGGGAGCAGGCGATCTCGCGGCACGGCTCGCGGGCGACGCCGGCCTCCTCGAACTCGTCGACGTCGCGGCCGAAGCCGGCGGAGGTCGCGTTCATCGCGTCCCGCGCGGCGTACTCCACGACGTTCACGCAGAAGACGCCGGTCTCGCGGATGTTGCCGAGGCTGTCCTTGCCCTCGCCGCGGTCGGGCTTCGAGCCGGTCGAGGCGAACATCACCTGCGGCGGCGTGTAGGCGACCGCGTTGAAGAAGGAATAGGGGGCGAGATTGTCGCGCCCGTCGGCGCCGCGCGAGGAGATCCACCCGATCGGCCTCGGCGTCACGATCGCGTTGAAGGGATTGTGCGGCAGGCCGTGGGCGTCGCGCCCCGGTCGGTAGAACATGCAGCCCTCTTCGGATGGGGGCGGCTGGATCAGCCGCGCGCGCCATGCTAGCCGCGCCGCGACGCGACGCAAGCGAGGGCGATGGGTGTTCAGACTGCTGCCGGAGACGCCGCGAGACCTCGACGAGGTGGAGGCGCTGCTCGATCTCGCCTTCGCGCCGGGCCGCACGGCGCTGTCCTCCTATCGGCTGCGCGAGGGCGTGGCGCCGGTGGCGGCGCTCTGCCGCGTCGCGCGCGACGAGTACGACGCGCTGGCCGGCTGCATCCGCTTCTGGCCGGCGCTGATCGGGGCGGAAGGCTGGCCGACGCTGCTGCTCGGGCCCGTCGCCGTCCACCCCACCCGGCAGGGCGAGGGCCTCGGCGCGCTGCTGATCGTCGACGCGCTGGAGCGGGCGGCCGAACTCGGCTGGGAGCGCTGCGTGCTCGTGGGCGACGAGCCCTACTACCGCCGCTTCGGCTTTACGCGCGCGGCCGCCGAGCGCATCGGCTTTCCGCCGCCGACCAACCCTGCGCGCGTGCTGGCGCGCGCGCTCGCCCCCGGCGCGTTCGACGGCGTCGCCGGCGACGTGCGGCGGGCCGAGACGCGGGCGACGACCATGGAGACGGCTCAAGAGCCTCGCCCGAGACCCGATCCGGCGCCGGATCCGCCTCCGGGGTCGGGCGCGTAAATCCTTCTTAACGAGTGCCGGCGCAGGGTGAGGCGTGTGGCGAACCTCCTCAGGCCGAATGACCGACATGCTCGACCCCACGGCGCTGACGGAAGTCGCAGGCGCCGAATTCGACAGGCTGACGCGCCTGGCGTCCACGGCGTTGAAAACGTCGGCGGCGCTGCTGACGCTCGTCGAGCCGACGCGGCAGGTGTTCCTCTCCCAGACCGGCCTGCCGGAGCTGTGGGCGCGGCGGGGCTCGTCGCCGCTCTCGCACTCGATGTGCAAACATGTGGTGGCGCGCGGCGAGATGCTCGACGTGCCGGACACCCGGAACCATCCCGCGCTGAAGCACAACGGCGCGATCGAGGCGATGAACGCCATCGCCTATCTCGGCGCGCCGGTCCATGACCCCGACGGGCGCGCCATCGGCGCGCTCTGCGTCATCGAGGGCGAGCCGCGGCGCTGGACCGAGCAGGACCGCGAGACGCTCGCGACGCTCGCCGCCGCCGTCGACACCGTGGTCTCCCTGCGCGCATCGCAGCGCCGGCGCGCGGCGGAGATGGACGAACTGAACCGCATCAACGAATCGCTTTCCGCCCAGATGGCCGAACTGACCCTGGCGCGGCTTTCGGCGGAGGCCGCGCTGACCCGCCAGACGCGGTTCATCGCCGGGCTCAGCCACGAGGTGCGCACCCCCCTGAACGGCGTGCTCGGCGGCCTGTCGCTGCTGGAGGCGTCGTCCGACCCCGGCCAGATTCAGCGCATCCACGCGATGATACGGGCCTCCGCGAGCGCGCTCAGCGACTGCGTGGACGATCTGGTGGCCTATTGCCGGCTCGGCTCGGGCGAGGAGAGGCCCGCTCTCGACGCCTTCGCGCCCGCGCGCGTCGCGCAGGAGGCGCTCGACGTCATCGCCGCGAGCGCGGCGGCCAAGGGCCTC
The DNA here is from genome assembly GCA_964352995.1 of uncultured Rhodobacterales bacterium. Taxonomy (GTDB): domain Bacteria; phylum Pseudomonadota; class Alphaproteobacteria; order Rhodobacterales; family Rhodobacteraceae; genus Rubrimonas. The sequence continues at coordinate 3,219 of CAYGUQ010000219.1, read as the reverse complement.
GCCATGGCGGTGACCCCCGCCCCTGACGCGCCGGAGCGCTGGATCGGCGACGAGCGGCGCGTGCGCGGCGTGCTGATCAACCTGCTGGGCAACGCCGTGAAGTACACCGACAGCGGCTCGGTCTCCGTGACGATCGAACGCTGGGGCGACGCGCTCGCCATGCGGGTCGTCGACACCGGACGCGGCGTTCTGCCGGCGCACGCCGAGGCGATCTTCGAGCCTTTCAACCGCGGCGATCCCGAGACCGCCCGCACCGCGAGCGGCTCGGGTCTCGGTCTCGCCATCGCGCGCAAGACCGCCGAACTGCTCGGCGGGTCGCTGACGCTGGAGCGCACGGGAGAGCCGACCGGGGCCTCGTTCCTGCTGCTGCTGCCGCCGCCCGGCGCCGCCATTGCGCCGCCCGAGGCCGGCGCGCTCTCCGCGGTCAGGGCCGCCGCAGGGGCCGGCGACGCCCCCTCCGAGAAGACGCGCGAAAGCCGCAGCGCCCGCCGGGCCGGCTGACCCGCCGCGCCGCATCGCGCTGCGCGAGGTTGACACGACGCTCAAGACGTGGACCGGTTCAGGGGGCAGACGGGTTGGGGCGAACGCCATGGATGAGACAAATCTACGCACCAGGCGCGTCGCGTTTGGCGACGCGCCCTCGGTGGCGAGGCGTGCGGGAGCGGCGTCGGGAGCGCCCGGCCCCGCGCGCCCGGACGACTTCGCGGCCCGCGACCTGCGGCTGGACGACCAGCTCTGCTTCGCGCTCTACGCCGCGACGAACGCTGTGGTGCGCGCCTACCGGCCATTGCTGCGCGAGATCGGGCTGACCTATCCGCAGTATCTCGTGATGCTCACGCTGTGGCAGGACGGCCCCAGCCCCATCGGCGCCATCGCCGACCGGCTGAGCCTGCCCCAGAACGCGCTGAGCCCGCTGCTCGAGCGTCTCGCCAGGAACGGCCTCGTGCGCCGCGAGCGCGATCCGGCCGACCGGCGGGTCATCCACATCTCGCTGACGGAAGCGGGCGCCAAGCTGGAGCCCGAGGCGTCCCGCGTGCAGCAGGCCGTCGAGTGCCACACCGGGCTCGAACCCGACGCGCTCGCGGCGATGCGCGGCGAACTGCGCGCGCTCGCGCTGCGGACGGCCTCCGCCGGCGGCCCGCGGGACGACCTCTCGGACGAAGCCTAGAATCGACGCCGCGGCGCGCCGTCGCCCGCTCCGGGCGGCTGCGCCGACCAGCGACCAAAAGGCTGATGGTTTTCCGCAGGACATCGCCTATGTTGCAGCGCAGCATAGGAGGCCGCGACGATGACGCCCAAAGCGATGATGAAGTCCTACGAAGCCTGGTTCCGCCTTGCGACCGGCATGGCGAAGCTCGGCGTCGCGGCGAACGAGGTGGTGCTGCGCCGCACGGCCATGATGGCGACGGGCGCGATGAAGCCGCACGAGGCGACCCGGATGCTCATGGAGAAGCCCGCAGCCTTCGCGCAGGCGGCGCAGAAGGCCGCCATGGCCGCCGCCGGCGGCAGCGACGCGACCGCCATCGCGACGGCCGCGCTCAGGCCGATCAAGGTCGCGGCCTCGGCCAACGCGCGGCGGCTGCGCAAGTAGTCCGACGCGCTGGCGCCGCGCCGCGCTACCTGATAAGCGCGTCGCATGGCTGACATCAGACCCTTGAAAGCGCAGGACGAAGGCGACTGGCGCCGGCTCTGGGCCGACTACCTCGCCTTCTATGAGACCACGCGCCCGGACAGCGTGTTCCGGGCGACGTTCACGCGGCTGCTCGACGCCGCCGAGCCGATGCGCGGCCTCGTCGCCGTTGCGGACGGCCGGGTCGTCGGCCTCGCCCACCTGATCTTTCACCGCCATTGCTGGAGCGAGGGCGACACCTGCTACCTGCAGGACCTCTATGTCGACCAGGACGTGCGCGGCGAGGGCCTCGGCCGAAAGCTGATCGAGGCGGCTTACGCCGAAGCGGACGCGGCGGGCGCCGTCACGGTCTACTGGATGACGCAGGAGTTCAACTACTCCGCGCGGATGCTCTACGACCGCGTCGGCGTGCGCACCCCGTTCATCAAGTACCAGCGGCCATGATCCTGATTCTGGCCTTTCTCGCCGGCGCCGCGCTGGGCGCCTTTCGCGCGAAGGCCCGCGGCGGGTCGGTCGGAGACATGGTGCAGTACGGCTTCGCCCACGGCTTCGCCGGGCTCGTGGCCGCCGCCGCCGTCGCGCTGTTCGCAGGGCTGAGCGGCCTGTCCGACGGGCTGCTCTGAGGGCTGGGACCGAGGCTAGGGCGGCGGCGCGACGGGACCAACCGCGGCGCCCGCCGGCAATTCCCAGCGGCCGGCCGAGGCGATAGAGCATCGCCGCAGACGCAAGGAGCCACGCGATGACCGCCGACCACCCCTCCCTCACCATCGTCGACCACCCCCTCGTGCAGCACAAGCTGACGCTGATGCGCGAGAAGGAGGGCTCCACGGCGCGTTTCCGCCGCCTGCTGCGCGAGATCAGCCTGCTGCTCGGCTACGAGGTGCTGCGCGACCTGCCGCTGACCTCGCGCCGCATCGAGACGCCGCTGGAGGCGATGGACAGCCCCGAGATCGAGGGCAAGAAGCTTGCGCTGGTGTCGATCCTGCGCGCCGGCAACGGCATGCTGGAGCCGCTGCTGGAGCTCGTCCCCTCGGCGCGGGTGGGCTTTCTGGGGCTCTACCGGGACCACGCGACGCTGCAGCCGGTGGAGTACTACTGCAAGCTGCCGAGCGAACTGGTGGCGCGCCCCGTGATCCTCGTGGACCCGATGCTCGCCACCGCGAACTCGGCCGTGGCGGCGGTCGACAAGGTCAAGCAGGCCGGCGCGCAGGACGTGCGCCTCATGACGCTGCTGTGCGCGCCCGAGGGCGTGCGGCGGATGGCCGAGGCGCACCCCGACGTGCGCGTCTTCACCGCCGCGCTCGACCGCGAGCTGAACGACAAGGGCTACATCCTGCCGGGCCTCGGCGACGCGGGCGACCGGATGTTCGGCACGAAGTAGGCCCGGCGGATCGAGGCGTCAGGCGGTTCAGCGCGCATTTCAGACATCCGTCCTGCTGCGCCGCTGAGCGATGAGGGCCGCGCCCTCCCTCGGGTGGGCGCTTCGTGAGGGCCGAGCAGCGCGATTTATGGCGCAAGCAACTTCAACGTTTCAGCAGGTTGAGCCGTTGCAATGCGCCCTCCCTAGGGGGAGGGAGGGCGCGGCCCGT
>CAYGUQ010000218.1:0-7194 GCA_964352995.1 uncultured Rhodobacterales bacterium | reverse complement strand
CTCGCCCAGACCGAGGACAAGGAGCTCGAGACCCAGGCCCTGCGCGCGGCGCTCGCGCTCGGACTGCCCTTCGAGCGCCGCTTCACCGGCTACGGCGATCTCGCGCGCGTGCTGGCCGCGCCGGTCGCGCCGTGAGCGAAGCGGAGGCGGACGGCGCGGCCGCTCCTCTCGGCTCCCCCCAGCGGCCAGAGGCGTTCTTCTATCACCTGACCGCAAGCGTCATGGAGGCCGCCGCCCCGCCGCTGCTTGAGAAGTGCCTCGCCCGCGGCTGGCGCGTCACCGTGCGCGGCGGCGCGGCCGAGAGGATCGCTGCGCTTGGGGCGCATCTGTGGACCTACGACGACGCAGCGTTCCTGCCCCATGGCGACGCCAGCGACGGCTTCGCCGAGCGGCAGCCGATCTACCTCACGGCGGGCGACGAGACGCCGAACGCGCCGCAGGTCCTGTGCCTCGTTGACGGCGCCGCCGCAGACGCGACCGAGTTCACCGCCTTCGCGCGCGTCATGGTGCTGTTCGACGGCGGCGACGCCGAGGCGCTTGCGCTGGCGCGCCGGCAGTGGTCCCTCGCCGTCTCGGCCGGCGCGCGGGCGCACTACTGGGCGCAGGGCGAGGGCGGCCGCTGGGAGAAGCGCCGCGAGTCCGCGTGAGGCGCGTCAGGCGCTTGCAAGGCGCCTCCCCCCCTGATAAGTCCGCCGGCGGGGAGGTGGCCGAGTGGTCGAAGGCGCTCGCCTGCTAAGTGAGTATACGCCAAAAGCGTATCGCGGGTTCGAATCCCGTCCTCCCCGCCACATCCAAATGCTGATGTCGCCCAAAGCCCCCGATCGGGGCCTTTTCGATGGGCGTCGGCAGGGCCGTCCGTCCTTCGGGGAATGAGCGCTTGACGCTCGACGGGTCTCCGAATGGCCTGCGTCCCTCTTCGAGCGCGCTTCGACGGTCACGGAACGGCGTCAGTCATCCTCGAAGATACAACGGGTTGCCCTGTCGGTAGGTTGGTCCTGCCGGCGAGCGATCCTGTGACGGAGAAGCGAAGGCGGATGTCGGCGATGTCCTGGGGCGCCGCGACATGGAAGAGCGTCATCGGTCAGTCCCAGTTCCCGCCGCGCGGTCGCGCTGTTGGAACACCCGCGGCGACGCCCGACGCCGCAGCGGATGAACCAGCGGTTCGCGGCGCCCATGGAGCCAGGCCCGAAGCGGCCGCTAAAGCGGCGCGGCGGCGGTCGCAGGCCGTGCGGAGCGATGGACCGCGCTTTCGACCGCAGGGCGTCAGACCGAGGGCGCGCCAATGGCGCCGCCGTCGCGGGCCATGAACCCGAACAACGGAAATCTCCTCCAGCTTCCCGCTCGCGCCCGGCATATGGCGCAAAACAGGAGCAATAACGAGCAAATTTCTGGAAAAATGCCGAAAATCAAAGCAAAGTAACGATTACAAGCGCTCCGAAGAAGGGCGGAGTTGCTTTGTCGAACAAGACTCACCCCTGTTTACTCCTGGATTGACCGGGACGGCGTCAAGCCGCGCCAAAGTGTTCCTCCGCTCGGAAGGCAGCCCATCCGCCGACAAGCCAACCCTCAACATGCCCCTCAACAGTAAGGTGAACGCGATGTCCGATCTTCGCTCCAAAGGCCTCTCGCGCCGCGGGTTCAATCGCCTGCTGGGCGCATCCGCGGCGGCGACCGTCGCCGGCCCGCTCGCATCGCGCGCGCAGGGCCTGAAGACCGTCAACTTCAGCGAAGCGGTCCACAATCTCGGATACATCAACCTTTATGTCGGCATGCATGCCGGCGTCTTCGAGAAGAACGGCCTCGCGATGAACGTGTCCGCCGCGGGCGGCGACACGCAGACCTTCGCGGCCGTCCTCGGCGGCTCGGCCGACTTCGCGATCGGCGACGCCACGATGGCGCAGATCTCGCGCGAGCAGGGCGGCCCCGGCGTCGTCGTCGGGACGGTCGTGCAGCGCGCCCACTACTTCGGCGTGTCGAAGACGCTCGAGCCGATGACCGATCCCGCCCAGTTCAAGGGGCTGACCATCGTCACCTCGCCCGAGCCGAACACCAACTTCTCGGTCGCCAAGCGGATGCTTGAGTCGGCGGGGCTCCAGATCGGGCGCGACGCGCAGATCCTGCAGGTGAGCCCCGGCACCGAGATCGGCGCCATGCTCGCCGGCCAGGCCGACATGGCGATCGCCTATCAGCCGAGCGTCGCCTCGGCGGTCGACCAGGGCGCGAAGGTCGTGTTCGACTTCGCCAACTATGTCGGGCCGTTCTGCAACACGGGCATCATGGTGCTGCCGGGCACCATCGAGCGCGACCCCGAGATGGTTCAGGCGCTGGTGACCTCCTTCGAGGAGGCGTCGCGCATGACCTACGCCGACCCCGCCTTCGCCAAGGAAGTCGCCAAGAATGAGTTCCCGGACCTGCCGCCCGCCGTGGTCGAGGCTGCGATCGACGCTCAGCTCGAGTACCGCATCCCCGCGGAAACCGTCGTGGTGATGCAGGACCAGTGGTCGAACCTCATGGACATGCAGGTCTATCTCGGCAACGTGAAGGGCACAGTCTCGTTCGACGAGATCATCGACAACTCCTTCGCGATGAAGGCGGCCGCCGCCCTTGGCTGAAGCCGCGCTCGCGATGGCGGCGGCGGACGCGAGTGCGCCGCCGCTTCGCGTCGTCGGCGTCTCCAAGACATACGAGGACGGCGACCGCCTCGTCCCGGTCATCGGCGAGCTGAGCCTCACGCTCGGGCGCGGCGAGATCATCAGCATCGTCGGACCCTCGGGCTGCGGAAAGTCCACGCTGCTCAACGTGGTCTCGGGCCTTCTGCCGCCGACCTCGGGCGAGGTCTTCTGGCGCGGCGAACGGCTGCGCGGCGCGCCCGCCCGCGTCGGCTACATGCTGCAGAAAGACTTGCTGTTCTCGTGGCGGACGGCGCTGGAGAACGTCATGCTCGGGCTGGAGCTGCGCGGCGAGACGGGCGCGAAGGCCCGCGACCGCGCCGAGGCGCTGCTGGATCGTCTCGGGCTGCACGGTTTCGCGGCGGCATACCCGTCGACGCTGTCGGGCGGGATGCGGCAGCGGGTGGCGCTGGCGCGTACGCTGGTGACCGAGCCCGACGTGCTGCTGCTGGACGAGCCCTTCGCAGCGCTCGACTTCCAGACGAAACTGCTGATCCAGAACGATACGGTCAGACTGGTGCGGGAGGGCGGTCGGGCGGCGCTGCTCATCACCCATGACATCGAGGAGGCCGTCGCGATGTCCGACCGCGTCATCGTCCTGAGCCAGAGGCCGACGCGCGTGGTGCGCACCTATGAGATCGACGGGGGCCACGGCGCGTCTGACATGATGGCCGCGCGGCAGCGGCCGGGCTTCACCGAAACCGTCCATGACATCTGGGCCGACCTGCAGGGGAGCGCGCGGTGAGCGACAGCGCGATCGCCGGGGCGGCCCCGCGGACCGTCGCCATGCCCGAGGCGGAGCGGTTGGCGCGCCGGCGACGCCGGCTGGCGGGCGTCGCGGCGGTGGTGGCGTGTCAGCTCGCGCTGCTCGCCGGTTTCCTGACCTTCTGGGAGATGGCGACCGCCGCCGACCGCCAGACCGCGTTCCTGTTCGGTTCGCCGAGCGCGATCTGGGGCTTTCTGGTCCAGACCGTCGCCGACGGCACCATGCTGCGCGACGTGCGGGTGACGGCGCTCGAGACGATCCTCGGCTTCGTGCTGGGCAACGTCATCGGCACGGTGATCGGGCTTTCGCTCTGGTATTCGGCGTTCGTCGCCCGCGTCACCCATCCGTTCATCGTCGCGCTCGGCTCGATCCCGATCATCGCGCTGGCGCCGATCATGATCATCTGGTTCGGCACCGGCCTCGCCTCGAAGGTGGCGATGGCGACGCTGTCGGTCGTCGTGGTCGCGATCGTCACCTCCTACAAGGGCGCGCTGAGCGTCGACCCCGACCAGATCAACCTGATGCGCACGCTCGGCGCCCGCAAGCCGCAGATCTTCCGCCGCCTCGTGGTGCCGTCGGCGCTCGGCGACATCTTCGCCGGGCTGCGGATGACCGTCGGCTTCGCGCTGATCGGCGCGATCATCGGAGAGTTCATGTCGTCCTCGGAGGGGCTTGGCCACGCCATCTTCCGCGCGGGCTCGCTCTACAACATCCCTCGCGTCTTCGCGTCGCTCGTCGCGACGATCGCCCTTGCGCTCGCCCTCACTTGGGCGGTGGGCCGGATCGAGCGGTGGCTGACGCCGTGGCGCCGCGCCTGACGCTCCGCATCGCGGGCGGCCCACGCAGCGGGCAGGGGCCAGCCGCATGCCTCGGAGGAACCCGAGAGTAGCGCCGGCGGGTAGCAAGACTTCGCAGGATGGGCAAGGCACAGGTTCGACGCCTCGCACGGCGTCGACCGCATGCCGAACGGCGGGCGAGCGGTCAGGCCTCCAGCTCGGCGTCCCAGTAGAGATAGTCCATCCAGCTTTCGTGCAGGTGGTTGGGCGGGAACTTTCGCCCCACGTTCTGGAGTTCCGCCGCGGTCGGCTGCATCGGGCGGCGCGCGAGCGACATGCCGGCGTCCTTCACCGTCTTGTCGCTCTTGCGCAGGTTGCAGCGCCCGCAGGCGGCGACGACGTTCTGCCAGGTGGTGCGGCCGCCGCGAGAACGCGGCAGAACGTGGTCGAAGGTCATCTCGCCCTTGGCGCCGCAATACTGGCAGGTGAACTCGTCGCGCAGGAACAGGTTGAAGCGCGTGAAGGCCGGATACGCGGCCGGCTTCACGTAATCCTTGAGGACGACGACCGACGGCAGGCGGATCTCCAGCGACGGGCTGCGCACCGTGGTGTCGTATTCGGCGACGATCACGACGCGGTCGAGGAAGGACGCCTTGACGGCTTCCTGCCACGGCCAGAGCGAGAGGGGGAAATAGCTGAGGGGGCGGTAATCTGCGTTCAGAACGAGGGCGGGATGATCGCGAAGCGCCGCGGGACTTCGGACGAAACTGCTCGCGAACGGCATCTGCATCGGCGACATCTCCCATCCCACCGCGCGGCGCCCCGAGGGCGACGCGCCGGCGCGCGGGGGACGGGACCGACCTGTCCCTCACGCCGTCAACCATATATGGCGAGAGCGCGCGTTTGAACCCTCAACATGAGCCTGCGGCGCCGACGCAGGCGGACCCTAGCAACATCGCACGACAGTTTGATTACGCGGGCGCGGCGCCCGGGCCCAGCCGCTCGGCGAGGAACCGCGCGGCCAGCTGCAGCCCGTCCGGCGCGATGCCGTGGCCGACGCCGCGGCTCACATGCCAGCGCACCGCGAATCCGTGGGCGGCGAGACCGGCGCGGGCCTCGTCGAGCGCTGCGACAGGGATCACCTCGTCGCGGTCGCCATGGACGAGCAGAACCGGCGGCAGACTGGTCGGCTTCTGCGCCGGGTCGGCCAGCCTGCCGGAAAAGCCGACGACGCCGGCGAGCGGCTCGGTCAGGCGCGGGCCGACATGGAGGCTCATCATCGTGCCCTGACTGAAGCCCACCAGCGCCGTGGCGGCGGGCGAAACGCCTTCCGCGGCCATGGTCTCGGCGAGCCACGCCTGCAGCAACTGCGCCGAGGCGGCGAAGCCCGCGGTCATCTCGGCCTCCGAGCAGCCGTCGATCCAGGAGATCGGAAACCACTGGCGGCCCATCGGGTTGACCCGACACGGCTCCGGCGCGTTCGGCGCGATGAAGACGGCGTCGGGCAGGACGCCGGCCAGCGCGTCGCCCAGACCGATCAGATCCTCGCCGTCGGCGCCGTAGCCGTGCAGCAGCACGACGAGAGAGCGCGCCGTCCCCGACGCCGCCGGCCGCCTCGGCCCGTTCAGTCCGTTCGCCATCACGCCCGCCCCTTCGTCGCTGCGCCGGGAGCGCCCTCGCGCCCGGTCTCGCCAGGCGCGCCCTCGCGCCCCGTCTCGACGGCGTAATAGGCCCAGAGCAGCCGCGCCGCCACCGCCCGCCACGGCGACCACGCCTGCGCGAGCGCCGCCAGCGCCCTGGGCGCGGGGCGCGCCGGCAGATCGAACAGCCGCCGGGCGGCCTCCTGCAAGGCGAGATCGCCGGGTGCGAAGACGTCTGCGCGCCCGACGCAGAACATCAGGTAGATCTCCGCGGTCCAGGGCCCAACGCCGCGCAGGGCGGTGAGCCGCGCCGCCGCCTCCGGCTCGGCGATTTCGGCGAGCGCGCGATAGTCCACGCGCGCCTCGGCCAACCCGCGCGCCGTCCGTATCTTGGACGCCGACAGGCCGCAGGCCCGCAGCGCGTCGTCGTCGAGCGCGGCCAGCCCCGCCTCGGAGGTCGCGCCGGCCGACTCGAGCCGCGCCCAGATGCTGCGCGCGGCCGCCACCGACAGCTGCTGCCCGGTCACGATGCGCAGCAGTCCCGAGAAGCCTCCCGGCTCGCGCCGGAGCGGCGGCGACGGCGCCAGCGCGAAGCGCGGCTCAAGCAGACGCAGCGCCGCCACGCCCTCCGCCACGTCTTCGGCGCAAGATATGATGCGCGCCGTCACGCCGCGGCCTGCGGTCGAAGGCTGCGCCGGGGCTGGAGCCGGAGTCGGAGCCGGGGTCGGGACCGACCGAGCCCGCGGACGCCGCGCCGCTCAGCCGAACTGGAACCCCGCGACGATGAGCGCGGCCAGCGCCGCCATGCCGAGCGCGTCAAGCGCGGCGCGGGACGGCGCACGGGCGGCGATGCTTGCGATCTTATCGAAGGACGGCATGGCGAACACCTTTGCGACTCCGTTTGTTCGCATAAAGTTCCAGATTCCCCGCGCATTGTAAAGAACATTAAACGAACGCTATCCCACCTTGACGAAAGCCAGCGCCGCGTCGCGCCCGTGCAGCCAGAGCAGCGTGCGCAAGGCGCGCCCGCGCGCGTCGTCGAGGTCCGGCGCGCGGGCGAGCGCCAGCCGCGCGTCGTCCAGCGCGGCGCGCATCAGCTCGCCATGGCGGGCGAGGTCGGCCAGCCTGAAGACCGGCGCGCCGGACTGCTGCGCGCCGAGCAGGTCTCCGGGGCCGCGCAGGCGCAGGTCTTCCTCGGCGATGCGGAAGCCGTCCTCGGTGTCGCGCAGCGCCGTCAGCCGCGCGCGCGCCGTCTCGCCCAGCGGGCCGTAGAGCAGGATGCAGGACGACCGCCCGGTCCGGCCCCCCCCCCCCCCTGACAATGTCGCCGCGCCAGCGTCCTT
>CAYGUQ010000217.1:0-7197 GCA_964352995.1 uncultured Rhodobacterales bacterium | reverse complement strand
CCTGCATCCCCGCGGCCTCAAGTTCGGTGCGCAGCGTCTTGTCGTCTTCGGCGCCCTTCTCGCGGGCCCAGAACGCGACCTCGCGGGCGGTCTCGGTCAGGATGCGGCGGATTTCGGGGTCGAGCCGCCCGAAGGCCTGGGTGCCGACCGTCGGATAGGCCGGCGAATAGACGTGGCCGGTCATCGAAAGGTAGGTCTGCACCTCGTTCAGCTTGGCGCCCGCCACGTTCGTCAGCGGGTTCTCCTGCCCGTCGACGACGCCGGTCTGAAGACCGACGAACAGCTCCGAGAACGCCATCGGCGTCGGGTTGGCTCCGTATTCGCTGAACATGGCCACGCGCCACGACGAGTTCGGCGTGCGGATCTTCAGGCCCTGCAGGTCTGCCGGCGTGGTGATGGGGCGGACGTCGTTGGTGATGTGGCGGAAGCCGTTCTCCCACATCGCCAGCGGCGTGTAGCCCTTGGCCTCGGCCGCCGGGACCAGCACGGGGTCGAAGATCTCGGTGTCGAACTTCCCGAGCGCGGCGCGGTCTGCGATCAGGAACGGCAGATCGAACAGCGCATACTCCGGCGCGATCTCGGGCATGATCGAGGACGGCAGGGTGATGTGCATCGTCCCCAGCCGGATCTTCTGCAGCATGTCCTTGTCCTTGCCGAGCTGGCTGTCGGCGAACAGCTTCACCTCGCCCAGATCGCCCAGCTTCTCGTTGGCGCGGCGGGTGAACTCGGCGGCGGTGAGTTGCTGGAGCGAGCCAGTGGCGGCGCTGATGCCGAAGATGATCTCCTGCTTCGCCGCCGCGGGGGCCGCGAGCCCCAGCAGGGCGGCGAAGGCAAGCGCCGCGCGGATCGGTCGGATGGTCATGAGCGTGTTCTCCCCTTGGTGCGGTTGGGGCGCGCCGGCCTCTGGCGGGCCGGTCGCGCGGATGTCAGGCGGTCGCGCGCAGACGCTCGGCGCGGATCATGCCCGCGAGGCGCCGTCCCAGCTTCAGCGCGTTCTCGGTCGCGCCGGGATCGGCGACGCCGCGTCCGGCGATGTCGTAGGCGGTGCCGTGAGCGGGCGTGACGATCGGAAAGGGATAGTTGGCGATCAGCGTCACGCCCCGGTCGAAGCCGATGAGTTTCATCGCGATCTGGCCCTGGTCGTGAAACATGGTGAGCACCGCGTCGAACTCGCCGCGCACGGCGCGCACGAACACGGTGTCGGCTGGCACGGGGCCGGTCACGCGGATCTGCTCGCGCGCCGCGGCCTCGATCGCGGGACGCAGGACCTCATCGTCCTCATGGCCGAAATTGCCGCCGTCGCCCGCGTGGGGGTTGATCGCCGCCACGCCGATGCGCGGCGCATCGATCCCGGCGCCGCGCATGATGCGGTCGGTCAGGCGCAGGCTGTCGAGGATACGCTCGGGCGACAGGCTGTCCACGACGTCGCGCAGCGGGATGTGCGAGGTGACGCGGGCGTTCCAGACCTCGTCCAGCACGTTGAACTCGCGGCCGCTGACGGCGGTCTCCAGCACGCTGTCGATGAAGCCGATCTCGTCGACATAGGTCGGATCGGCCAACCGCATGGCGTGCTTGTTGAACGGCGTGAAGCACAGGAAGTCGGCCTGGCCCGCCCCGCACGCGCGCAGGCCGCGCGCGAAGTTGTCGAGCGCGGCCGCCCCGGTGGCGGCGGAGCCCTCGCCCGGCGTAACGGCTGAGGCGTCGCAATTGGCGGCGTCGATCAGGCAGGGCCGGTCCGGGCGGCCGCCGGCGACGACCGCGGCGGCGGCGTCGGGCAGATCGACCGTCAGCCCCGACTGCGCCGCCCCCATCGCCAACAAGCGGCGGTCGCCGATCACAAGCGGAACCGTCCCGTTCCACACGTCCGCGGCCAGGAGGCGCGCTGCCAGCTCGGCGCTGATGCCGGCCGCATCGCCAAGGACGAGGGCTGCGACGGCGTGATCGGACATGGGCGACTCCGTTGTGCGTATACTGTATACTGCATAATCGAGCACAGTGTGCAACCATGCATGAAGCCGCTAGTCTGCGGCGGGTCGAACGCATTTGGGGGCGCGGATGGAGGATCATGCCGGCGAAGGCGCGCTGCTGCGCAGGGCGACGCTGGGCGAGCTCGCGGCGAACCGCATCCGCGACATGATCATCGAGGGGCGGCTCGAGCAGGGCGGGAAGATCAGCGAGGCGGCGCTGGGCAAGGCGCTGGGAGTCTCGCGCACCCCTCTGCGCGAGGCGATCCGCACGCTGGCCGCCGAAGGGCTGGTCGACCTGCGCCCGGCGCAGGGCGCGGTGGTGAGCCGCCCGACGCCCGCCGAGATCCACGGAATGCTCGAGGTGCTGGGCGAGCTGGAGGGGATGGCGGGCCGGCTGGCCTGCGAACGCGCAACCGAAGCCGAGGTCGCGGAGGCTCTCGACGTGCACCGCCAGATGATGGGGCTGTTCGCGCGGCGCGACCGGATGCCCTACTACAAGCTGAACCAGCGGTTCCACAGCCTGCTGGCGGCGATGTCGCACAACGCGACGCTGATCCAGATGCAGGGCAACATCCAGTCGCGGCTGAAGCGCGTGCGCTTCGTCGGCGGCGACGACCCCGACGCCTGGGCCGCGGCGGCCGCCGAACATGAAGGGATGGCCGCCGCGCTGGCCGCGCGCGACGCGCCGGCGCTGGCGGCCGCGATGACGGCGCATCTGGCCAACACCTGGGCGCGCGTCCGGCACTTCAATGTGGCCTGAAGGCCACTCGCCATCCGTTGCGCCGCCCGTCGCCTGAGCGCCGCGCGGTCCTTCCGGTCCCGGCCGGTCGCGGTGCGCGCCACGGCAGCGTCACGCCGCTTCGCATGCCGCAGCGTCGCTGGTACGCTTCTCCTCCGCGAGATCCCGTGGAGCAACCCACGAAAGTCCCTTGCGGAAGAATGGCTGCTTGCAATCGCCAGGCACTGAAAGAGCAGCAACAACTGCCAAAACCGGGAGGACCCACAATGAGGACGAGGAATAGCAGTCGCTTTGTCGCGGCCGTCGTGCTTGCCGCGAGCGTCGTGGCCGGCGCGGACGTCCGCGCCGAGGTAATCGACTTCAAGGTCACGAACACTGTCGATCCCGTATTCGAGGGGTCCGCGTTCGGCGATGTCGGAACCTATCGCCGCATTGACGCCGTCGCGACCTTCGCGATCGACCCGCATTCGGCGCGCGGCCAATCGATCGTGGACCTCGACAAGGTCCCGACCCAGCCGGACGGTCGCGTGCACTACACGACCGAGGTCGTGATGCTGCAGCCGAGCGACCCGTCGCAGGGCAACGGCGTGCTCTTCTACGACGTTCCGAACCGCGGGCGAAACCTCGCCTTCATGCTCCTCAACCTCTCGGGCGGCGCCGGGATGCCCATGAGCGCGGCGGACGCCGGCGACGGCCATCTCATGGCGGAGGGTTACACGATCGTCTGGAGCGGGTGGCAGGCGGGTCTCGGCGACGGCATCGACATCGCGCTGCCGCCAGCCGAGGGCGTCACCGGGCTGTCGCGCGAGGAGTTCGTGTTCGACGACGCCGGCGGAGCGACAACGGCGGCGCTCTCCTACCCGGCCGCCGATCTCGATCCGGCCAAAGCCTCACTGTCGGTTCGCATGCGCCCGGAGGACCCTCGCTCGACGGCGCCGGGCCTCGGTTTCCGGTATCTTTCGCCCACGCAGATCGAGATCGTTCGCCCCGCGGACCTCGACGCCGGAGCCATCTACGAGTTCGTCTACTCCGCGACCGGCGCCGTCCCCGCGGGTCTGGGCTTCGCCGCGACCTCGGACCTCGTGTCGTTTCTGAGGGGCTCGCCGGGCCATGCGGCGGCGTCGCCGCTCGACGGCGTGCAGGCGACGCTGGCGCTCGGAATCTCGCAGTCCGGCCGGTATCTCCGCGATTTCATCTACCAGGGCTTCAACGCCGACGAGGCCGGCGCTCGCGTCTTCGACGGCGCGATGCCGCACATCGCCGGCTCGCGCAAGACGTTCACCAACTACCGTTTCGCCCAGCCGGGGCGGTACTCGCGAGAACATGAGGACCATGACTTCCCCGGCGACCAGTTCCCCTTCACCTACGCCGAGACGACCGATCCCCTCACCGGCCGAACCGAGAGCATCCTGACGGCCTGCGCCGCCACGGGGACCTGTCCGAAAATCTTCCACACCGACACCTCGACCGAGTTCTGGCAGGCGCGCGCCTCGCTGGTGAACACGACCCCCGACGGCCAACCGGTGGAGATGCCCGAGAACGTCCGGCTCTACTTCATGTCGGGCGCCCCGCACTTCACCGGCTGGAGCGCCACCAGCGCCGAGACGAAGACCTGCCGCTTCCCGTCGAACCCGGTCAGCGCCGGCCCGGTGATGCGGGCGCTGCTGGCGGCGATGACGGACTGGGTGACGCAGGACCGCCAGCCGCCCGACAGCCGTTTCCCGAGCCTTGAGGACGGCTCGCTGACGCAGCTCGCCGCACTGAAGCTGCCGGCGTTCGCGGGCGGCAGCTATCTGCCGGTCCTCAACGAACTGCGCGTACGCGACCACTCGCGCATTCCGCCGGGCGAAGGCGCCGCCTATCCCGTATTCGTCCCGCAGTTGAACGCCTACGGCGTCGAGGCGGGCGGGATTGAGCAGCCGCAGATCGCCGCGCCGCTCGGCGCCTATTGGGGCTGGAACATCCGCAAGGCTGGTTTCGCTGAGGGCGGTCTGTGCGGCCTGACGGGCAGCTTCATCGCGGCGCCGATGACGCTTGAGGAAGCCAAGGCTGGCGCGCTTCCGGCGGTGGCGGAGGTCTATGGCGATGAAACCTCCTACGCCGCGCTGGTCGAGAAGCTAGCAGCCGACCTTTCGGCCGAGCGTCTGCTGCTTGCCGCGGACGTTCCGCTCGTCATCGATCGCGCGAAGCTTGAGTTCCAGAGGCTCGAGGCCGGAGCGCGATAGCCCGTCCCAGAATTCTCCGCTGCGACAGAGCTGGAGGCGCGCGGCGACGGTTTGCCGGGCGCTCATCCCGCGCCCGGCGAGGCGCGCCTCCAGCGTGGCTTTCATCTTCGTGCGTCGCGACGCGTGACGCCGCTCAGCGTGCGGCTCGCCGACAGTCATCGCGGCGCACGGGAGATATTGATTACGCTCGATAGCATTGCAGTCTGAATCCCGTCCGGAAACGGCCAGTCGCAGGGCGACTGCCGGACCCCCATGGACGGCCGTTCGCGCGAGCGTCGGTAGGGGGCGCTCACAAGGGACGTTCGACGAGGGGGAGGGCGAGGCCGGCCACGTCGCCACGGCAACATGGGTAAGGTCCTGAAGCAAAAATCTGCTGGCTTGGGTGTGCGAACCGGGCCGTTGTCTGCCGGCGGGCTTCGCGCAAAGCCTACGATGAGATGGTGTTTTCGCTCGCCGCCTTCAGCCCAGAAAATGCTGACCGATAGGCGCCGCGAGTTGTGCCGACTGCACGGTTGAAGGACCGAGGGAGGCGCCTGATCGGATTAGCCGGCCAAGAAGCCGATCTCGGCGAGGCCAGGACCATCCGTTTGGCAGAAATAGGACGCGGCGGCTTGGCTCTGATGCGCAAAGGCGTCTGACGGAGGGATTCACCTCGCGAATCCAGCGTGACCGCCGGGGTGCATGAGCAAGCCGACACGCCCGACGGACCAGACCACGAACTTCTCGCCAGCCGCCGTTCCCCAGCCGCTGTTCCAAGGAGCAGACCGTCGCGACTTCGAACCTGGTCGCCTTGCCGTCACTGAGGCCGGGAAGCGCACGAGTATGACGGTCGCGGCGAGCATTGCGTCGAGCGCGGCGGCGACGGCCGGGCGATCCTGCGCCGGAAGAGCGTCGAGGGCCGGCTCCAGCACCCGAGCGCGCGCGGCGAGGATCTCCGTCCGCAACCGTTCGCCCGCGTCGGTCAGGGTCAGCGCGACTTTGCGGCCGTCCTCGACCGCCTGCCGCGCGAGCAGACCGTTGGTCCGCAGCCTCTCGACCGTCCGCACCATCACGGAGTGCGTCACGCCGGCGACGGCCGCGAGGTCGGCGATCATGGCGCCGGGCCAAGCGCCCAGCCTCGTCACGGCTGCGATGGCGCCTGGATCGAGACCGCTCGCACGCCGGTGCAACAGCCCGATGAGCGTGGTCATGTCAAAACCGCCGATGTCGACGAGGGTCGACGCCACTTCAAGCGAGTGGTCGCCTGCCTCCCGGTTCCGGCCGGTTGCGGCCTGGCTCGCGCAGCGCAGCGCACGGCTTCTCGCACGCGCGGCGAATGCGCCATCGAAATCGGCTGCGCGCCCGCCCTGCAAGACTATGGGCTCGCCCAGGTGGTCGCCATGAGACCAAGGCCTGGATCCGCACGGCTGGCCTGGGGAGCGAAGGCCGCGAAACGCCGGGATTTGCGCGGACCCCGCCGCTGCGTCTTCGGATCAGGCGGGTCGACGCGCCACGTTCTCGCTGGGGGGCTGCGGCGCCCCTCGCCGATGGCCAAGTTCACAGTTTCACAAGCGGCGTGCTGCAACACAGACATCCTGGCGCCAACGGGCGCGAGAGGTGGTTCAGCATGCTCGACCGGGGCGGCGCGATTGATCTGGAGACCGTGCTCAATAGCATGGCCGACGGAGTTGTGCTAATGGACCACGGCAACGTGGTTAGGTTCTTCAATCCCGCCGCAGAGGCGATCTGGGGGCTTTCGTCGGAGCAGGTCCTCGGCCAGAACGTGAGCGTGCTGGTGCCGACGAACCTCAAGGATCACCATGACCTCCTTGTGGATCGGCACAGACGGGAGTCGGTCGACCGCATCGTGGGGTCTGCCGTCGCCGTCAATGTTCAGCGGCCCGACGGATCGGTCCGCTGGGTGTCGATCACGGTCTCCGCCCAGGACACGCCGGAAGGACGCTGGTACAGCGCGACTGCGCGCGACATCACCGACGAGTACGAAAGACGGACATTCCTTGAACGCCTCGTGGAGGATTCCATCTATGCCGTCGTCTCGATCTGCGAAGAAAACCGCATCTGCTGGTTCAATCGGAGCGCCGAGCGGCTGTTTCGGCGAACGGCGCACGATGTGGTAGGCGAGAACGTAAAGATCCTTGTGCCTTCGATGATTCGGCGCGAGCACGACGCAATGATCGCAGCCCATCGCGTGACAGGCCGCGACAAGATCGTAGGCTCGGCGCGGGAGGTCACGATCGAGCTCCCCGACGGCTCGACCCTGCCCGTG
>CAYGUQ010000216.1:0-7264 GCA_964352995.1 uncultured Rhodobacterales bacterium | reverse complement strand
GAGGTGGAAGCTTACTCCTGAAGACTTGCGCAACCGAAGCCGCCGCGCGGACTAATTTTGAACCGTCTGCGCATGCGGCGCGACCAAGGGTCAGAGACATGCGGAGGGCGACGTCGCCGCTCCGCCGACCCGACGCCGCAGGAGAAACCGATGCGCCTTTTCCGAACCGCCGGCCGCGCGCTCGCGCCGCTCGCCGCCGCCGCCAGCCTTGCGACCCCCTCGGCCGCCCTTGCCGAGCCGTGGCGCATGATCCCCGATCAGGCGGCGGTCACCTTCTCGCTCGACCACGCCGGCTTCTCGCTGATCGAGGGCAGGTTCCATGACTTCGACGCGCTGATCGACTTCGACCCCGAGGCGGAGCAGAGCTCGTCGGTCAGCTTCACCATCCGGGCGGCGTCGATCGACACCGACTGGGAGCTGCGCGACGACTTCATCCGCAGCGACGACATGCTCGACGTCGAGGCCTTCCCGCTGATCACCTTCGTATCGAGCGGCGTGCGGATGATCTCCGACACGCAGGCGGTCGTCTCGGGCCACGTGACGATCAAGGGCGTGACGCGGGAGGAGAGCTTCGACGTCGCGCTCACGGGCATGGGCGCGGCGGCGGAAGGCGGCGACGCCGTCGCCGGTTTCGCCGTGACCGGCCGCATCGACCGCGCCGACTACGGCGTGAGCGCCTTCGCGCCCGCCGTGGCGAACACGATGGCGCTCCGCGTCGAGCTCGCCGCCACGCCGGCCGGTTGAGGCCGGCTGCGGGCGGCCGCCGGCCGCCATGGCGGCCCGTCTTCCGCGGGCCGCCGGGGCTCAGTTCGACTCGACGTCGAAGCGCTCCTTCAGCCACGCCGCGACCGCCGACCGGGCCTCCGCGCTGACGGTCGTGGCGACGCCCTTCATGCGCTCCGCCGCCGGTCCCATCACCTGCTCGTACGGGCCGAGCACCTCCTCGCGGCGCGCGAGATAGTCGGGATCGGTCTGCGCCGTGAGCAGCGCCTCGTCATAGGCGGCGACGATGTCGTCCGGCGTCGACGCAGGCAGGCTCAGGAGCTTCTGCGCGCCGAAGCCCGCCGCGAAGAAGGACATGTAGACGTTCCCGGCGACGCCGGAGAGCGGCCCGCCGTTCACCGCCTCGTAGACCTCGCCGAAATGCGGCAGGTCCGGGAAGGCGGGGTCGCGGACGAGGGCGCCCTCCTCATCGAGCATCCCGAAGGTGAAGATCGGCACGGCCCGCCCGGCCTCGACCATGGGCGCGACGTTCTGGTCGTAGGCGAAGGTCGACTGGTAGTCGATGTTCAGATCGCCCCGCTCGAAGGCCAGCCGCGCGTCGCTGCGCCCGCGCATCCCGAAGATCGGGCTGGGGACGATCCCGAGCTGCTCGAGCGCGTAGAACGAGAGCAGGTCCTGGCTGGTCGGGCCCTGCGAGCCGTAGCGCAGCGCGGCGCCCTGCAGCT
The DNA here is from genome assembly GCA_964352995.1 of uncultured Rhodobacterales bacterium. Taxonomy (GTDB): domain Bacteria; phylum Pseudomonadota; class Alphaproteobacteria; order Rhodobacterales; family Rhodobacteraceae; genus Rubrimonas. The sequence goes on along the minus strand of CAYGUQ010000216.1, from coordinate 5,816 downwards.
TCGCGATGTCTTCAGGGCCGGAGACGCCGAGATCGCCGGCGACGTACATCACGCCGCCGACCGGGCCGGCGGCGACCGTGCGCATCTCGGCGAAGTCGTACTTCACGCGCGGGTCGCCCAGCAGGTAGTTGAAATGGCCGGTGCCGGAGGAGGCCAGCAGCATCAGCCCGTCCGGCCCGGCGTTCGCGGCGAAGAAGTTGCCGCCGGTGGTGTGGCCGCCGCCGGGCATGTTGCGCACGACGACGCTCGGCCCGCCCGGCAGGCGGCTCTGGAGCAGCGGCGCGTAGAAGCGCGCCCAGAGGTCGGTCCCGCCGCCTTCGCCGGCCGGCACGATGATCTCCACGGTCTTGCCCGAGAAGTCCGCCGCGGCGGCGGGCAGGCCGCTTGCGGCGAAGGCCGCCGCCGCGAGGGCGCCGAGGGCGCGTCTGGTGAGGTGTGAGGTCATGTCGTCTCTCCTCTGCTTTAGCCTCAGGGCGCCGTTCGGCGGCGCCTCTCTCAGATCGGGAGCCCGAGATCGAGCAGCCCGGTTGGAAATCGGATGATCAGAAGCTCGCCGAGCCCCGCGACCGCCGCCGCGGCGGCGACAGCCAGCGTCGCGGCGCCGACGAGCGGCAGGCCGCCAGCGGTCCGCAGATAGGCGGCGAACACCGCCGCCAGCGCCGCGAGAAAGCCGACGATCGCAGCGGCGGCGAGGAACGCGGCGACCCACCCCGCCGCGCAGCCGTCGGCGCGGAGCTGCGCGGCGGCGGCGCCCTGAGATGCTTCCGGCGGCGCGGCTTCGGGCCGACGGTCGAGCAGGACGGAGAGCGCCGCCAGCGCCGCCGTCGCCACGCCGACGACGATCGGGAAGGCGGCGCTGATCTGCGGCAGCCGCCATGCGTCCGCGATCGCATAGAGACCGACCCCGGCGACCGCCGCCGCCACGGCGGCCTTGGGCCAGACGCCGCCGAAGGCCGGCGCGTCGTCGGTCTCGATCCGGGCGCGGGCGCCGAGCCAGAGCGAGGCCGCCGTGAGCGCCGCGAGGATCAGCACGATGGGCCGGCCGAACCAGTCCATCCCGTAGAGCTGGATCGACTGGTAGAGATAGACCTCCGCCCCCTCCGCCAGCACGAAGCCGATCAGGATCGGCGGCCTCGGCCAGCCGAGCCGCTTGAAGACGAGCGACGCCGCGCCGATGGCGCACACCGCCAGCAGGTCGCCCCAGGCGCGCGTGGCCTGGAAGGCGCCGAACATCACCACGGCGATCATGAAGGGCGCGATCAGCGGATAGCGCAACTCCGCGAGCTTCGCGACCGCGGGCGTAAGCCCGGCGCAGAGCGCGGCCCCGACGACGTTGGCCGCCGCCAGCGACCAGATGATCAGATAGACGGTGTCGGTGTCGGTCAGCAGCATCCGCGGCCCCGGCTGCACGCCGATCAGCAGCAGGCCGCCGAGCAGCACCGCCGTCCCGCCCGAGCCGGGGATGCCGAAGATCAGCGTCGGCACCAGCGCGCCGCCCTCCTTGGCGTTGTTGGCGCTCTCGGGCGCGATCACGCCGCGGATGTCGCCCTTGCCGAAGCGCGTCCTGTCCTTCGCCGTCTGCACTGCGGCGCCGTAGGCGATCCAGTCCACCACCGCGCCGCCGAGGCCGGGTATCGCGCCGACCAGCGCGCCGATCAGCGCTGAGCGCAGCACCAGCCAGCGATGCTGCACGACGTCGCGAAGGCCGCGCAGCCACCCGGCCCCCAGCGGCGCCGCTCGGCGCGCGACGGCGCCGCCGCGGCCCATCAGGTCGACGATCTCCGGCAGCGCGAAGAGGCCGAGCGCGAGCACCACCAGCGGCAGCCCGTCCGACAGATAGGCGTCCCCGAAGGTCAGCCGCATGTGGCCCGTCGCCGGCGCCGGGCCCATCGTGCCGATCAGCAGGCCAAGCCCGCAGCCCGCCAGCCCGCGCGCCCGGTTCCGGCCCGACAGCGCGCCGACCATGCTCAGCCCGAACACCGTCAGCATGAAGAGCTCTGGCGCGCCGAAGGCGAGCACCAGCGGCCGCGCCACCTGCACGAAGAAGGTCAACGCCAGCGCGCCGAACAGCCCCCCGGCGAGCGAGGCCGCGAAGGCGGCGGAGAGCGCCCGGCGCGCCTGCCCCGCCTGCGCGAGCGGGAAGCCGTCCACCACCGTCGCCTGCGAGCCGGCCGAGCCCGGCACGCCCATCAGGACCGAGGTGAAGGTGTCTGCGGTCGCGAGCACCGCGAGCAGGCCGATCATCAGCGCGAGCGCCGAAGTCTGGTCCATGCCGTAGACGAAGGGCAGCAGCAGCGCCATGCCGGCGGCGCCGCCGAGCCCCGGCAGCACCCCGACGACGACCCCGACGCAGACGCCTGCGAGCAGGTGCAGCGCGTGGACCGGGTCGGTCAGCGCGGCGAGCGCCGCCCCTGCGGCGTCAAGCATCGAAGCGCCCGCGCGTCATTCCAGCTCCAGGATGTCGAGACCGTCGATGCGGTCGATGACGTAGATCAGCCCCCGGTCGTCCACGAAGACGTCGTTGCTCTGCGGCGCGGGGAAGTCGCCGGCGGGCGGCGGGATGAAGTAGCCGAGCTCCTTGGGGTTCAGCGGGTCGCCGACGTCCACCGCACGCAGGCCAGCCGAGAAGAAGGTGCAGAAGACGACGTCTCCGGTGAGCCTCTCCTGGAACTGGTGCGCGCCGGGGCCGTAGACCTCCGAACCCTTGGGCGCGCCATAGCTGCCGTCGGGGCGCAGGTGCGCCCGCGCCCAGGGCGCGTCGAAATCGGTGACGTGATAGGTCGAGAGCGGCGTGATCGCGTCCAGATCGGTCACGTCGAAGAGCCACATGAAGGCGTGCGGCTGGCCCGTCGCGTGCGGGTGCTCCTCGTCCACCACCAGCGCGACGTCGCGCCCGCCGAGCTTGTGCGGCACGCGCATCGCCGTGTGCGTCGGCTCGGGGAAGGGCGGATGGTAGTTGTGGGTCGCCTTGGTGCGCAGGTTCGACATGTCGCTCGCGTCGATCACCGCGAAGCCCGCGAACCAGCACGCCGCCCACAGTTCGTCGCCATGGCGCAGCGCGTGGTGCAGGCGGTTGCGCACGCCGGTCCATGTCGGCGCCTCGCCCGCGGCGAGGTTCTGCCCCGGCATCCACCAGCGCGAGACCTCCTCCAGCCGGTCCGGCCGCGACAGGTCGTAGTTGACGAGGATATTGCCCTGAAACCCCTCCATCTCGGTGGAGATGTAGGCGTAGCGCTCGTCGGCGCAGAAGCGGTGCACCCCGATGCCGCCGGTGCGCTGGTAGCTCAGCAGCTTCGGGTTCGCGGGGTCGGCGATGCTGTAGATCTTGAAGCCGCCGTCCCGATAGCCGGTCCGGCCGACCTCGCGCAGCATCGGAACGTCGACCTGCTCCACCTTCAGCGCGGCGGCGAGTTCGGCGTCGCTCGGCGGGCGGCCCTCGCGCGCCTCGAAGGCGGCCTCCAGCGCGGGGATCTCGAAGCCCTTGCGCAGGAAATGGCGGTTGAACATCTCGTGGTTGCAGATCATCAGATCGCCGACGACGCGCACCTTGTGGGTGTGGGACCGCATGTCCGGCAGCATGACGCGCGAGAGCAGGCGCGGGTTCTTCGGGTCGGAGACGTCGAAGATCGACGTGCCGTGCGGCGGCGCGATGTGGCCGACGAAGGCGAGATTTCCCTGCACGAATATCTGTCCGCCGCCGGGCGTCGCCGTCCGCGAAACCCGGCGGAACCCCTTGGCGATCGCCCCGTCCTCAAGTCGCCGTTCTCCGGTCAAGGGTCTTCTCCCGTTCTGAAACCGGGCGTCGCGTCGATCCGCGCAAGTTCGTCCTGCGTCAGTTCGCGGCCCTCGGCCCGCGCCAGCGCCGCCGCGAGCGCGCGCGCGGCGTTGCGCATGTGGATGATCGTGAGCCGCCGCGCGCCGGCGCCGTCGCGGCCGCCCACCGCCCTGCTGATCGCGCGCAGCTCCCGCGCCACCGCCGCCGGCCGGCCCGGCTCCGCCAGCGCGGCGCCGCGGAAGAGCTGGATGCGCAGGTGCAGCGACTGCAGCGTCTCGAACAGCACCGGGTTGCCGCAGGCGTCGAGCAGCCGGGCGTAGAAGGCGTTCTTCCAGCGGCGCACCGCGTCCGCGTCGCCGCGCGCGAGCGCCGCGTCAAGACTGTCGACCGCATCGTCCAGCGCGGCCGTCGCCTCCGGAGCGGCGGCGGCGGCGGCGAGGCGCGCCGCGAGGCCTTCGAGCTCGGCGCGCACCTGATAGAGGTCGATTGCGTCGGCGAGCGTCGGGCGGATGACATGCGCGCCGCGGTGCGGCGCGATCTCGACCAGCCGTTCGGCTTCGAGCTTGCGCAGCGCCTCGCGCAGCAGCGGCCGGCTGACGCCGAACCGCGCGCACAGCTCCCGCTCCACCAGCCGGTCGCCAGCCTTCAGGGCGCCGTCGGCGATGTCGCGCCGGATGACGTCCTCGACCTGCGCGCGCAGGGGCGCCGCGATGCGGACGAGGTGCTCGTCGGTTCCCTGCTGCAGGGCTGTGGGCATCGATCTCGTCAGTCTGTCTTACAATCCTATCCAACTCTCGCCGCATCGCCGCACGCTGTCGAGTGCGCAGACCGGGGGAGCGTCGAGGTCGCGCATCGATCGGCGGCCCTGCCGACGCAGCGTGCAGTCGACGGCCCGAATGGTCGCTTCCGGTGCGAAACGCGGTCGCCGCCGAGGGCGCGCAGGGCCGCGCGGCCATGGGCGCGGGCGGGCGTCGCGCAGGGCGAGGCGGCCGCCCGTGGCCTCGTCCGGCTCGAACCGCGCCGCGAAGCCGGCGCGGCCCGCCTCAGAAGGCCATCCAGCCCCCGTCGACCATCAGGTTGTGGCCCGTGACGTAGCTTGCGTCCTCGCTGGCGAGAAAGAGCGCGGCGCGCGCAACGTCCTCTGAGCGGCCAAGGCGCGGCATCGGCGTGCGCATCCTCGAATAGGCGAGCGGGTCGAAGCCGGCGCTGTCGGCCGGCTTGCCGGTGAGGATGCGGCCCGGCGCGACCGCGTTGCAGACGATCCCGTCCTCGGCGTAGTCCACGGCGACCTGACGGGTGATGTAGACCGCGGCGGCCTTGCCCGTGCCGTAGGCGAGCTTGGACGGCGCGCAGACCATGCCGTGCTGCGACGAGATGTTGACGATCCGGCCGCGGGCGTCGCCGACCAGCGGCTGCGTCAGCATCTGCTGCACGGCGCGCTTGCAGCCGAAGAACACGCCCTTGGCGTTGACCGCCATGACGCGGTCCCACTCCGCCTCGTCCGTCTCCAGCAGCTTGAGGCCCCTGCCGATGGTCGCGGCGTTGTTGACCATCACGTCCAGCCGTCCGTAGCGCTGGACCGCCTCGCCGACCAGCGCGTCCATGTCGGCCCAGACCGAGACGTCGCAGCGCCGCCAGTGCGCCGCGCCGCCCGCCGCGGCGATCACGTCGACGGTCGGCGCGCCGCCCTCGCGGACCTCGGTCGTCAGGTCGCCGATGACGACGCGCGCGCCCTCCGCCGCGAACAGCGTGGCGATGGCGCGGCCGATGCCGGACGAGCCTCCGGTGACGACGACGACCTTGTCCTTCAGACGCATCGATGAGCCTCCCCTGCGCGCGCCAACAGAGCTTGCACCGGCCGGGAAGTCGGCGCGAGGGGGCGTCGGGCGGGCGCCCTCCCCCGGAAGCGCCCGACCGAGGCGCCGCCGTCAGCGAAGCGCGCGCAAAGTCGCGGCGGCGGCGTCCGCCAGATCGAAAACGCGGGCGAGATAGTGCTCCCGCGCCTCGAAGCCCGGCCCCACGTCGGCGAAGAAGCCCGCCT